>CAUVMU010000021.1:0-11545 GCA_963552775.1 uncultured Eggerthellaceae bacterium
CGATGCGCAGGCACGCGTGCTCGAGCTGCTCGAGGCCGTAGGGCTCAAGCATCGCCGTCTCGACCCGGTGCGCACGTTCTCGCGCGGGATGACCCAGCGCGTCTCTATTGCGCGGGCGCTCGTGCACGATCCGGCCGTCGTGTTCCTCGACGAGCCCTACTCGGGGCTCGATCCGCACGCGGTCGAGATATTCGACAGCCTCATTGCCGAGGTGCGAGGGGGCCGCACGTTCGTTATGGTAAGCCATGACCTGCGAAAAGGGTTCGAAATGTGCACGCATGCCCTCGTTTTGGCCAAGGGGCGCGTCGTGACGTTCGACGAGCGCGCCAACATCGATTTCGACGGCTTCGAGGCGCTTTACCGCAAGATTGTGGGAATGGGGGTGGCGTGATGCGACGTGCCCCCCTGAAGCGCCCTTCGACGTTCCAACAGTTCAAAACGTTGTTCATCAAGGACCTAGCGCAGGAGTTCCGCACGCACGACCTGGTTGTTTCCATGGGAATCTACGCGCTGCTCGTCATCATCGTCTACGGGGCGGCTCTCGCGCTCACCGCGCAGGACGTCGACATCGTGCGCATGAGCGGCGGCCTTCTGTGGGCGCTCATCGTGTTCACGTCGCTTTTGGGGTTGAACCGTTCGTTCTCGCACGAAAAGGAGCAGGGCTGTCTTGAGGGCATCCTGCTCGTCCCGCTCGACCGTTCGGTGGTCTATCTGGCGAAAGTCGCTTCCAATCTGCTGTTCTTGCTGTTGGTGGAGCTTATCGCGGTACCGCTGTTCTACTTCTTCTTCATGACGTCGGCGTCGCCGTCGGACTCGTTCGGGTTCATCGTCTTTCCCTTGGTCGTGGGCACTATCGGCGTCGCGGGTATCGGCACTATGCTCTCGACCATCACCATCAACACGCGCGGCAAGGACGTGATGCTCGCCGTGCTGTTCGTCCCGTTGATCTACCCGCTGCTCTACGCCTGCGTGACGGCCACGACGGCCGTTATCGTGGAGTCGGCCGGCTGGATGGATTCCTACGGCATGGCGCTGCTGTTGGCGGGCGCGTACGACGTGATCATGCTGGCGGTCTGCTGGGTGCTATACGATTTCGTCATCAGCGCGTAACGGTTTCAGAGGCCGAGGTCGCTTCGGCGACCTCCCTGGTTGATAGGAGTGAAATGGCAGGAATGGAAAAGAGGCGGGCCTTGCCCGAGGCGGGGCAGTGGCCCGATCGCCTCGTCATCCCGGTTGCGCTGACGGGCGCGCTGCTCACGACGATCGGCTTTTTGCTCGCGTTTTTGTTCGTCGGACCGGTCAACGGCGCGAGCGTCGACGGTTTCGAGGTCATCGGCGGGCAGGTGGTGTCGAACAAGCTGCTGCTCTCGCAGAAGATCTTCTACTTCCACATGCCCGTAGCCATCGTGTCGTTCGCGGCCCTCGCGTTCGTTGCGTACTACTGCGTGCGCTATTTGGCGTCGAAAGAGGCGCGTTTCGATACGTGTGCGAGCGTTGCCATGGAGGTGTCGCTCGTGTTCGTTATCCTGACCATGATCTCGGGCGATCTGTGGACGCGTTTCGAATGGGGCGTGTGGTGGACGTGGGACCCGCGTCTGACCACGTATTTGATCCTCATGCTGCTGGCCATCGCGTACTTCGTCCTGCGTAATTCCATCGACGAGCCCGAGCGCCGTGCAGTCTATGCGAGCGTCATCGGCGTTATCGCGTTCGTGGACGTGCCTATCTGCATGATGATCACGAGGCTCATTCCCTCGAGCGTCCATCCGGTCGTGTTGCGCGAGGGCGGCATGTCGCCCGAGATGGGCATAACGGTGGGTATCGTCGTCATGGGCATGCTCTGCGTGGCGTTCGCCCTGTACCGCCTGCGTTTCCGTCAGATACGCCTTGCCGAGCGCGTGCAGGCGCTCAAAGAACAGCTGGAAGATTAAGAGGAGGCATCCATGAATCCCGTTCTTGCGGATATTTACAGCACCATCATCCCGTCGGCTCCGTTCATCATCGCCGCGTACGCGCTTATGTGGGCTGCGCTGCTGGTCTACGTCGGTATCGCCCTGCGCGGGCTCAAGAAGACGGAGGCTCAGATGGCCGTGCTCGAGGAAGCGGTGCGCGACAAGGCCGCTCGCTCCCAGATGGAATAAGAAGGTGCTCATGAAGGCATTGATTCCCGCTGCCGGTCTAGGCACGCGTTTTCTCCCCGCAACGAAGGCCCAGCCCAAAGAGATGCTGCTCGTGGTGGACCGTCCGGCCATTCAGTACGTGGTCGAGGAAGGGCTCGCCTCGGCGGCCGACGAGGTGGTCATCATCAACAGCCCTTCCAAGAAGGCTATCGAGGACCATTTCACGCCCGCCCCCGAGCTTGTGGCCATGCTGCGCGCTCGCGGCAAGGACGCCTATGCCGACCAGGTGGAATACGTCGGCAACCTCAATGTGAGCTACGTGTACCAGGACGAGGCGCTCGGGCTTGGGCACGCGATTCGCTGCGCGCGCGAGAAGACGGCCGGCGAGCCGTTCTACGTGCTGCTCGGCGACGTGCTCGTGCCCGGCAACGGGATGCTTCCGCAGATGCAGGCTGTGTCCGACGCGCATGGGGGAGCGAGCGTTATCGCGGTCATGCCCGTCCCCGACGATGAGGTGAACCGCTTCGGGATCATCGCCGGTGCGGAGGTGTCGGAAGGCGTGTGGAAGGTGGACTCGCTCGTCGAGAAGCCAGCGCTCGAAGACGCCCCCACCAATCTGGCCGTGTTCGGCCGCTACCTTTTGAGCCCGCGCGTGATGGAACTGCTCGCTGACGTGCAACCGGGCGTTGGCGGCGAGATCCAGCTGACCGACGCGCTCGACGCCGTGCTCGCCGAAGAGGAGATGTTCGCGCTCGTGGTCGATCCTGCGGACGGGTTCGACACCGGCACGGTCGAAAGCTGGCTTGAAACGAACAACGTCCTGTTCAAGCGCCGTGCGTAGCCGCTGAATCCGTCTGGAGTTACAGCCGCGGGCCCCGAGGGCGGTTGGTTCGTGCGCAACGTTTTCGACCAGGTGCCCGCAGTACTGCTGGGCATGATGGGCGTCGACGAGGAATACCAAGGTGCGGGCCTGGGGGCCGACCTGTTGTGCGACGCCATCCTCAACGTTTCCAAAATCGCGAATCTCGCGGGTGCCAGGACGCTTGTGGTGGACCCGGCGGACGAGGATGCTGCAGGTTTTTCGATGAAGGGCGCCGCCATTCACGGAATCGAACAGCGTTCTCATAAGAACAGCGTTCTCATAATCGGCGCGCGCCCTCTTCCTGCATCGAAGTGACTTGATGCGATAAATTATTGGACAGTGTCAAATATATGCCTCGGTGGTATAGTATTGCACCAGGCTTCAACATGCACCAGGCTGCAACATATAGTATTGCACCAGGCCGCAACATGCGCCAGGCTGCAACATGCACCAGACTGTGATTGAGAAGGAAGGGATGTCCTTTATGATCGACCATCGTTCGTACCTGTCCCGCCGCACGTTCGTTGCGGGAGGGGCTCTCGCGCTCGCCTCCATCGGGTTCGGAGGGACGCTCTTCGGCTGCGCCCCCGATGCGACCACGTCGTCAGCGACGGAGGACGTCGCTCGGGACGCTTCGACGATTTCCGTGAACAAGGATGCCGTTGAAGACCTGGTCGTGGCAACGCTTGGCAAGGACATCAAAATCGCGTGCATCGTCATCGCCGCGCACGAGGGCTTCTACGAGGAGGAAAAGCTCAACGTCACGTTCGAGACGGTGGCGAACCTTTCGGACGGTATTACGGCGGTCTCGCAGAACAAGCTCGACGTGCTGCCGTTCGGCATCATTCCTACCTGCACGTTCGTAGGGCAGGGAACCGAGAACCTCGTGGTGTTCGGCGGAACCATCGCTCAGGGCTCCGAGTGCGTCACGCTGCCCGAGAACGAGAAGAAATACGTCTCCACCGCCGATTTCAAGGACGCGAAGATCGCATACTTCCCTATGGAGACGGGCCATCTGGTCATGCAGGGTCTGCTCGACGACATCGGCATGTACAACCCCGACAACTGGGTCATTATGAGCGGGCAGCAGGCCATCATCGAGGCCGTGCGCAACGGCGAATGCGACTGCGGGTTCCTCAACAGCGGGCAGGGCTATGTGGCAAAGCAGTCGGGCCTGGTCACATCCATGCACGTAGGCGACCTGAAGCCTGATTTCCCGTGTTGCCGCCAGAGCACGAGCACCGAGTGCCTGCGCGACAAGACGAGTGCGCTCGTGAAGTTCGAAATCGCCAACCTGCGCGCCTACGAGGTGTTCCGCACTGACAAGGAGCGTGCGATCAAGGCGCTGGCGGCCCATTCCGGCCAGCCCGAGACGTACGTCGAGAACGTGATGTACGGAACCGACGAGTACACGACTCCTATGATCGTGGAGATGGACCCCTACACCGATGCGGTGTGCGCGTTCTACGAGGTCATGAAACAGACGGAGAACATCGACCCTGCGACCCCGTACCGGATGGAGGACCATGTCGATTCGACGGTGTACAAGGCGACGCTCGACGAGATGATCGCCCGGGGCGAAAACTCCGCACTGTACGCCGAATTGCTGAAAGTCTACGATGCTCACAACACCATCGGCAAATAACGCTCGACGTGCCGCCGCGAAGCGGAGGCGAATCCGATGGGTGCGATAGAGTTGCGCGACGTCTCGTTCTGCTACCGCGACAACGAGACGTCGTTTTTAGCGCTCGAGCATATCGACCTGACCGTTGCAGCAGGCGAGTTCTTGTGCCTCGTGGGCCATTCAGGGTGCGGGAAATCGACGTTGCTGTCCCTGATGGCGGGTTTGACGCGGCCCGATTTGGGCGAGGTTCGCATCGACGGGGAGCCGGTTTCGGGCCCCGGCGCGGACCGCGCGGTCGTCTTCCAGAACTATACGCTGTTCCCGTGGATGACCGCCGCGAAGAACGTGGCCTTCCGCATCGAGCACGCCCGCAAACGCCTGTCGCGCGGCGAAGTCGCCGAAGCGGTGCGCGGCTATCTGTCCCAGGTGGGGATGGAGCATGCCGCCGATAAGTACCCGTTCCAACTTTCGGGAGGCATGCAGCAGCGCGTCGCCATAGCCTGCGCCCTCGCTATGGAAAGCGACATCCTGCTCCTCGACGAGCCGTTCGGCGCGCTCGACGCCAAGAGCCGCTTCGAGCTCCAACAGCTGCTCGTAAAGCTCTGGGGTGCCGAGGCGTGCCGCAAGACGGTGGTCTTCGTGACGCACGACCTGAACGAAGCGCTGCTCTTAGCCGACCGTACTGCCTTTATGAGACCCCGCCGCATCGAGCGGATCGTCGACGTGCCCTTCTCTCGTCCGCGCGATTGGGAAAGCCTGGCGATGACTGAGAGTTTTCGCTCCCTGCGCGCGGAGCTGCTTCATCTGTTCTACCTCGACGGGGAGGAGGAGTGCTGTGAACCCTGAACAGCGCAAAGGGCAGGGCCTCCTCGGCGCCGGTCTCCCCTCTGTCCCTTCGTCTTCGGCCGTTTCGTCCGGTTCGGAGGAATCGGGTCGCGAGAGCGTCGCCGCGTTCTGCAGCGCCGCTGATGCCGCGCGCGCCCGTCGCCTGCGCGTGCGCAGGGGCGTCCTCGCCGCCGTCACCCATGTGTTGTTGGCGGTGCTGGTGGTTCTCATCCTGCTGCCCGGCGTGAAGATGGTTCCGACCCCAACTCCGTTTCTGGTCGCCGTAGCGCTGATCGAGTGCTGCTATATCGCGAGCGTGGTGCGCGCACGCGGCAAATCCGAGGCTCCTTCGTGGATAGTCTTGATCGTTTGGGTGCTGCTGATCGCCTGGGAGCTGCTTACCACGCAGCTGGGTCGGCTTCACCCCGTGCTCGTCCCCGCGCCCGAGGCCGTGTTCAACGTGTTCGCCACGCAGTACGACGTACTGTTGGTGAACGTGGCGTCCTCGGTCGAGCTGCTGCTCGTGGGCGCGGTCACTTCGATCGTGCTCGGGGTGCTGCTCGGCGCCCTCGTCGGGTGGGTGGGTCCCTTGCGCGACGTGTGCGCTCCGATTGCCCGCGTGCTCGCGCCGATTCCCTCGGTCGTGTTCGCCCCGTATTTGGTGGCGCTCATGCCGACGTTCCGTTCGGCCTCGGCCATGGTGGTGTTCCTCGGCCTGTTCTGGCCGACGTTCTTGAACATCATCATCAGGGTGAACGGTATCGACCGGCGCATCATCGAGTCGGCCCGCATGCTCGAGCTGAGCAGTTTCGACATGGTGCGCCACGTTATTTTGCCCTACATTGCACCGGGCGTGATCAACGGCTTGAACGGTCAGCTCACGGCCTCTATCATGATGCTCACGTTCGCCGAAATGCTCGGGGCGAAATCAGGTATGGGGTACTACATCATCAACTACACGAACCTCGCGAACTACGTGAACGTCATCGCGGGCATCATCGTCGTAGGGGTGGTGGTGACGCTTTTGAATCGCGGCATCAACAGCGCAAAGCGCCGACTGGTGAAATGGCGCTAACCGGAGCGCACGGACGTGCACGGGTGCGCACGCCGCCGGTGTGCGGCATCGTTCGATGCGCTTCGGTGAGAGAGGGAAAGAGAGGGAGAGGCTATGTCGACAGGCAAGGCGGTATGCCTGGTATGCGGAGAGCCGCTGATGTACTCGCAGGAAGCGCAGGAGGTTACCTGCTCGCTGTGCGGGAAGCGCGAGTTCGGCCACAGCGTGTGCGCGGGGGGTCATTACGTGTGCGACACGTGCCATCGTGCACAGGGGGTCGCCCACATCAACGAAGTATGCGCACTCAGCGACTCCACCGACCCGGTGAGCCTTATGATCGAGATCATGAGCGACCGTTCTATCTACCCGAACGGTCCCGAGCACCATACGCTTGTCGGCGCGGCGCTCATCACGGCGTACGCGAATGCCGGCGGGGACGTCGATAAGACGGCGGCCCTTGCCGAGTTGTCGAAGCGCAGCTTGAACGTCCCTGGTGGGACTTGCGGTTTCTGGGGCTGCTGCGGCGCTGCGGTCAGTGCAGGGCAGGCGCTCAGCATCCTGAACGGCTCGACCCCCATGACGCGCGAGCCGTGGGCGCAATGTCAGCGGCTCACGTCCGACATCCTCGGGCGCTTAGCCGATATGGGCGGCCCCCGCTGCTGCAAGCGTACGGGCTTCACGGCGGCGGTGACGGCGGTCGAGCATATCGAGCGCATCACGGGTGTAAGGCTCGATCTTCCGGAGCGTATCGTCTGCACGTTCTTCGCGCGTAATGCCGAATGCCTGCGCGCAGCGTGCCCGTACTTCCCGAAGCGTGCCGAAATCGTTGTCGGGTTGTAGTACGCTGGCATGATGGGATTTCGGGCCTTTCGGGGCCATGTTCGGCGCAGTGGGCGCCTTTGAGGAGGAACAGGGCATGAGCAAAACGAAATACCTGGTCGTAAGCGGTTTTTTGGGAGCAGGAAAAACGACGTCCATGATTGCGATGGCGCGCAGCATCAATCGGCGCCTTGCAGCGGAGGCCGTCGCCGACAAGGCGGAGGAGGCCCCGCAGGAAGCGCCGCATGCCGCCATCATCGCGAACGACCTGGGAGCTAAGAATCTGGTCGACGCCGATTACACGCGCACGGCCGACGTCGCGATCAGCGAGATAACGAGCGACTGCATCTGCTATGTAACCGATGACCTGGTCGATCACATCAACCGCCTCGCTCGCGAAGGGGCGGACCTGGTTATGTCCGATATTCCGGGCGCGGGGGTGGGCGCGCTCGACCATGTCTACCTCAAACTGGCCGAGGAGTATCCGGGCATGTACGATCTGCTGCCGCTTGTCTGCATCGTCGATCCCGAGCGCCTGCGCATGATCCTGCCCGAGCGCGCGAGCATCAATCTGCCCGAGGAGATGCGTTTTCTGCTCAACGCGCAGCTCGGTGAGGCCGACCTTATCGTGCTCAACAAGGTCGATTTGCTCGATGACGAGGAGCGCGCGGCCGATGTGGACTTCATCCGCACCGCGTATCCCGACATCCCGGTCATGTGCATGTCGGCGCGCACGGGCGAGGGCGTCGAGGACGTGGTCGACTACGTCCTTGCGCACCGCTCGGCGGCGAAGCATCGCGACCTGGGGCTCGACAACCCCGATTTCGAGGCGGCCGAGGCGCAGATGTGCTGGTACAACCGTCGGTTCTTCGCGAAGGAGCGTACGGGCGCCGATATCGACTTCAACCGGGTCGTGGACGATTTCCTCGAGGCCATTCGCGACGGGCTCATCGAGGCGCGCCGCAACGTGCCTCACCTGAAGCTGTTCGCAGCAGGGGAGGACGGCGACTTCGTGAAAGCGTCGCTGATCGGCGTCGATTACGATATCGAGTACGAGCGGCGTCTCGAACGGCCCTACACGGCCATGGCCATTATCGTGAACGCGCGCGCGACCTGCGAATCCGAGACGATGGGCGACATCGTGGAGGACGCTCTTGATGCCATCAGGGTCGCGTACAACCTGAAATGCAACGTTATCTTCACCGAGTGCTTCGGCTTCGCCGACGAAGGGCGCCGCAACGGCGGGCGCGCCTCGAAGCGCTAGGTGCGGCGGGAACCGAGAGGGACTATGCAGGCGACAACCGTACACGACGAGGTCCGAGCGTATTACGGGCACGAGCTCGGCGGCTCCGACGATTTGAGGACGAACGCGACATGCTGCGCCACGGAGGTGCCGCCGCGCTACGTGCTGGAAGTGTTTCCCCAGATAGCTGATCAGATTATCGAGCGCTTCTACGGCTGCGGCTCCCCTATACCGCCCGCCTTGGAAGGCTGTACGGTGCTCGATCTGGGGTGCGGGACGGGCCGTGACGTGTACGTGCTCTCGAAGCTCGTCGGCGAGAGCGGGCGCGTCATCGGCGTCGATATGACGGCCGAACAGCTTGACGTCGCGCGCGCGTACCAGGACGAGCAGGCGCGCCGCTTCGGCTATGCCGCAAGCAACGTCGAGTTCAGGCAAGGCTATATCGAGGATCTGGCCGCGCTCGGCATCGAGGACGAGAGTATCGACGTGGTTGTCTCGAACTGCGTGGTGAACCTCTCCCCGTTCAAGGACCTCGTGTTCTCCGAGGTGTTTCGCGTGCTCAAGCCCGGTGGAGAGCTGTACTTCTCGGACGTCTACGCCAACAGACGCATCTCCGAGAAGCTGCGGCTCGACCCCGTGCTGCGCGGCGAATGCTTGAGCGGGGCGCTCTACCTCGAGGACTTCCGGCAGATGATGGCCCGTCATGGGTGGAACAGCTTTGCCTGGGCGGTCGTCGACGATATCCATATCGCCGATTTCGCCATCGAGACCCGCCTGGGCTTCACGAGCTTCACGTCGCGCACGGTTCGTGCGGTGAAGTGCGCGAACCTGGAGCCCACCGAGGAGGACTACGGGCAGCACGCCACGTACCGGGGCGGCATGCTCGAAATGCCCCGCTACTTCGACTTCGACGTCGAGCTGCGGTTCGTCAAGAACAAACCGCGCGCCATCAGCGGGAACACGGCGCGCATGCTCGCAGCCTCGCGCTACGGGCGCTTCTTCGACATCGAGCCGGAGGGGGCGCATCGGGGCGCGTTCAACGCGACGCCCGCCCAGCAGGCTCTCGAGGTGAGGCTCGGAAAGCGCAAGGTCGATCTGGCCTTTCTCGAGCAGGCCTACGACGACCTGGGTTACGTGGAATTCGCGGAACGCGTCGGCGAGCCGTCGCTTCTGCGCACGCGCGACAAGCTGAGCACGATGCAGGTGAACATCACGTACGCGTGCAACTTGGAATGCCGCCACTGCTATTTGGAATGCGGCCCGAAGAGCTCCGAGCGCATGACGCGCGAAACGATGGAGGCATGCTTGGAGGCGTTCGCTGCGGGCGGGTTCTCGACCATGGACATCACGGGCGGTTCCATCGAGCTGCATCCCGATTTCGAGTGGTTCTTGCGCGAAAGCGCGAAACGCGGCGACACGATCGCGCGCGTGAACCTCACGCTGCTGTCGCGTCCTCGGTTCAAGCACCTGATCGATGCGTTTGCCGAGGCAGGTACCCAGGTAGTCGGGTCGCTTCCCTTCTACGACGGGGAGGGGGCCGATGCCCAGCGCGGAGCGGGGGTGTTCGAGCGCTCCATCGAGGCGGTGCGACTGCTTAACGAACGAGGCTACGGTCTGGGCGGCGATTTGAAGCTCGATCTGGTGTACAATGTCGCGGGGCCGTTTCTTCCGCCGCCCCAGAGCATGGTGGAGGAGGCGTACAAGGTGGTGCTCGAACGCGATTGGGACGTGCGATTCGACAACCTGCTCGCGTTCAACAACTTCGCGCTTGGCCGCTTCGCTCACGACCTGCTCGACACGGGGATGTTCGACGAGTACTTGGAGCTTCTGGCCAAGAACTTCAACGCTATGGCCGTAACGCGCATGATGTGCCTCGACCAGGTGAACGTCGATTACGACGGGCGGCTCTACGATTGCGAGGCGAACCACGTGCTCGGGCTTCCCTTGCAGATCGACGGGCGCGACGCGACTATCGCCGATGCGGTGCGCGGTCCGCTGCCCCCTCGGTGCGTGCGCACGAACCCCGTGTGCTACAGCTGTGCTGCTGGGTTCGGGTCGAGCTGCGGCGGGTCGCTCGTGCCGACCGCCACCGTCCCGCAGTAGCGTGGAGGGCCGCTCGTGCCGATTGCGGTTGTCCCGCAGTAGCGCGGAGGGTGCGGGCCGACGCTGCCGTCCTGCAGTAGCACGGCGGGTGCGCGCCGACGGTCGACGGGATTAACGTACAAAGTTGCGGAACGAAATTTTCCGACCTGCGGAAACGTCGCATGAAACGCGAGATTTTCCAAACTTTGCACGTTGCTCCGCTGGATTTCTGCGGTTCGACGCCTTCAGGCTACGGTTTGCTCGGCAGGACGACTTTCTGTTCGTCTTGCCGCCGCACGCTTCGAGCTAACGGTTTGCGCCGGCTTCGAACGAAAAGCTATTTTCGTTACGGACACAACAACAGTATTTAACGAAAGAATATTGCTAAATATTTTCTTTACAAGTAAATTAAGGGGAAATATCAAACCGATTCTTCTTAATTGGAGGACTATCATGAATGGTCGCGCGGGCCGCTACGTAAGGCAGGTTTCCGGGTATGCGGCGTTCGTGCCGAATAACTTGCCGCCCGACCCTCCTCTGGCCTTCGATGCCGAGCTCATCGCGTTACTGTCTAAAGCAGATCGCGCTCTTGGGCGCTTGGACGGCATCACGCAAACGCTGCCGAATCCCGACCTGTTCGTTTCCCTGTACGTGAAGAAGGAAGCGCTTCTTTCGTCGCAGATCGAGGGGACGCAGGCGTCGCTCATCGAGGTTCTCGAAGCGGAGGAGCGTCAGACCGAGGACGCTCGTGCAGTCACGAATTACGTGAACGCGATGAACTACGGTTTGAAAAGGCTTCATGAGGACGGTTTTCCGCTGAGCCTGCGGCTTCTGAGGGAAATTCACGAGAAACTGCTCGCTTCGGGAAGGGGCTCGGAGAAAAACCCGGGAGAGTTTCGGAAAAGTCAGAATTGGA
>CAUVMU010000022.1:0-11326 GCA_963552775.1 uncultured Eggerthellaceae bacterium
CACAACACGTAATACAAATTTTAAGATATACAAAAGGTAACAGCACATGGCGATGGCGTACTACCACAATACAAAATGCTCGGCAAGCTCCTCCACCGAATCGATCTTGTAGTTCATACGCGGGATGGTCTGATCGACGTAGGATAGGCTCATCTCGAAGTTCTTCAACTCGTCCCACACGTCGGTCTTGGTCTGGTACATGACCACGCAGCGGTCGCCCGGGTCGCGCGAGAGCAGCAGCGCGTCCACCTCGATGTTCGGCAGGATGCCCTGCCCCTCCTTGCCGAGGCTCTCGGCCACCAGCTGCTCGATCCACAGGCCCAGAACACGGCCGCGCTTTTGCGTGAGCAGAGAGAACTTGTTGCGCCCGCTCATAAGGTTGTCGTAGAGGAACGACGCGAGCCCGATGGCCGGGTTGTCGATGGAGTCCTCGCTGCAACGCTGCTCGGCATCGAGCGCGTGCGCCATCATGGACTCGAGATCGATGCCCACGAGCGCCGCTGGAACCAGGCCGAACACGGAAAGCGCCGAGTAGCGCCCGCCGATGGACGGCTCGCCCGAGAACACCGCGAGCCAGCCCTCCTCGCGCGCCTGCTTTTCCAGATTGGAGCCGGGGTCGGTGATGGCGACCAGATGGCGGACCAGCTGGTCGGGCGAGAGCGTATCGGAGAACGCGTCGCGCACCGCCGTGAGCGCCAGGCGCGGCTCGATGGTGCCGCCGCTCTTGGACGATATGATCACGAGCGTGGTGTTCGGGTCGGCGGCCGCCAGCATCTCGCGCAGACGCACCGGTGAATCGGAGTCGAGCGTGCGGAACTTCACGCGAGACGAATCGCTCTTGTTGTACTTCGTGATGGTCATGGAGGCTTGGGTCGAACCGCCCTGCCCGATGAGCACGACCGTGTCGAGCCCCTTATCGAGCAGGTCGTTTGCAAAGCGCTGGATGTCCGCCAGCGCGTAGGGCGGGTTGCTCGCCAAATCGGTCCAGCCCATGAAATCGCGCGCGCACGCCTGCGCGTCCTCGGAGAAATCGAATACCGTCGCGTCCTTAGCATGGATGCGGCTTGCAATGTGTTCCTTTACCAGCGTTTTCCCCGATGGATAAAGCTTTTCCATCTCCATGGAGATCATTGGGGCGTCCTCTCTCGTCTCGAAACGATGCAGAGTGCAATCGGAGTCATTCTATCAAAGGAATGCCCAGGCACGCCGCGCACGGCGGCGAGTGTGTGGGAGTTATGAACCAACGTAGCAGATGAACAGGCCGCGAACGGCTCCTATAGGCCTATAGGCCGAGCGCCTTCTTGAGTGCGGAGACGCGGCGGCGCGACACGGGAATGCGGTCCTTTACCCCGTTGAGCGCGAGCAGCAGCGTCCCGCCGGCAACCGGTTCGACCTCCTCCACCATGGAAAGGTTCACCAAATAGCCGCGGTGCACGCGGAAGAAGCCGTGTCCATCGAGACGTTTTTCCAGCTGAGCGAGGCTGACCGTGGAGAAGTACCGGTCGGTGTCGGTCTGCAAGTAGGCATAATCGTCGCGCGCCATGACGAAGCGAATCTTGTCGATGGAGATGAGAATCTTCTTTCCGGCCTTTTCCACCGGGATGCGCTCGGAGCGCTGCGCCTGGACGTGCAGGGCCACGTTCTCGCGGACGCGGGCGATGGCCTGGGCAAGACGGTCGGTCTCGACGGGCTTGACCAGGTAGTCGACGGCGTTCACCTTGAACGCGTCGAGGGCGAACTCGCTGTAGGCCGTCACGAACACGACTGCAGGCGGGTACTTGAGGTGCTGAAGCCCGTCGGCCAGCTTCAGGCCCGTGGCCTCGGGCATGTTCACGTCGAGGAACATGACGTCGCAGGGGTATTCCTTGAGCTTTTCGATGGCCTCGCGAACGCTTGCCGCTTCCGCAACGACCTCGGTTTGCTCCAGCTCGTCGAGCAGGAACCTCAATTCGGACCGGGCGGGCGCTTCATCGTCGACGATAATCGCTTTCAGCACTGCAACTCCTCTTCCCGAAGTCTCGCGCACTCGTAACGTTTCACTGCACCGGTCGGGAACCGGGTACAATTGACTTCATTATAATTGTACCTGAGCGCTAACCCAGTTCCAGATTCATCAGATTCTTGATGGTAAGGACATAAATCTTGAACGCGCGACGCAGCAGCTCCTCGCTTACGCCCTCGTCGAGGCCGTGCATGCTGCCAATCCAGTCCGGTTTGGGGAAGTCCGCGCCTATCCCTTCAGCTGCTCGACGGGTATCCGCGCAGGATAGCTCCCCGTCGTCAGAATCTCCGTAAGGTAGCGGTTGTCCAAAATCATATCGTCGCGGATGACCCGCCAGTCCGCCTTCTTCCGGTAGAAGACCTTGAAGATGAGGAAATTGACGATTGGCCCGATGACCGGCGTGCGCATGCCGAACTCCTCCGTGTGGGAGAACAGGCAGCCGTCGTCACGGCGCTCCCCTTCGAACGTGATGACTGCGGTCTTCTTATCGCTCATGAACGAGAACTTGAAATGGGCGTCGTCCTTTTCGCAGACCGTGATGGTCCCGGTGACGTCATAGTCCATGCCCATGACGATCTCGTAGAAGCGCATTCGGGCACCGGGCCGCACCTCGCCGTCGAGCAGCTCGCATTCCAAATGATACGGGCTCCATTTCACGAACTCCTCTTCGAAGTTATCGACCCAGGCGATCAGTTTCTCGAACGGTGCGGGAATGAGCACGTCCTCTTTCAGCGTTACCATGACCCTTCCTCCTTGTCGAGTTCGCAGGCGGACGCCGTACACGGGTTGCAACGGCAATAATCGCCACGCGCCCGCCGCCGATGTATTCCGCGCGCCGACTCACAACCGCAAGCTCACCGCGATCGCGACCCGTCGTCGATTCATGGATGGGCTCCGAGCGCTGCTCACAGCCCGATGCGCACGACAAGCGTCCGCTTCTTCCCGTCCGCGACCCGCATGGCGATGCGCGTGTACAGGCCGACCCTCCTGCCGAGCATCGCGCGCGTCTCGTCGAAGAAGCCGCGCACTTCAAGCAGCTCGACGCCCGCATCCCGCGCGAACTCCTGCGCGTCGTCGATGAAGAAATGCATGAGGGCGGCCGTGTTGCCGGTCTTCTCGACGTAGCGCCGCGCGTACTTGATCCCGTCGGAGTTCGTGGCGTCGAATACCAGCTCTGAGTCGGGAAACGCCTGTCGCAGACCGCCGATGAAGCCGAGCACCGCCTCCGGTTCGAAGTACTGAAATACCCCGGATACAACCAGCATGACGGGACTCACCGCGTCGATGCGATTCGTCCACGAAAGGTCGAGCATGTCGGCGCCGATAAGGGTCTCGTTTTCAGCCTCGCCGAGCAAAGCGCGCCGCCGCTCGATGACCTCGGGGAAGTCGAGTTCGTAGAAGTGCGCGTTCTGCGCAGCGAGGCGGCTGCTCATGGTTTCGAGTCCGACCCCGAGGTTCACGATGCTCGACCTCCCACGCCGCGCGAGAAACGCCCGAACGATGTCGTCCATCGTGCGCTGGCGGGCGACCGAGGCCATCATGGAGTACTCCGAGCTCTTCCCCGCAATCTCCCGTACGGCGGCAAGGTCTTTGAGCGCGACGGCCCTCTCGTCGAAAAAATACTCCGGGAAGCGCTGGGATATTTCGGCTCGCGCAGCCAAGGGGATGAACAGCGTGTCCGCCACGCCGCTGAGATTCGCATTCGTCATGATCGGTCCTCCTCGATTGGAGCTCGTGCGTCGCGCGACACCGTGCGGTGAGTATTCGCACCCGAATCGCCTTCGCCGAGGTCGTGCTTAACTTCTTCGCCGAGGCTGCGCCTGCCTTCGCCTTCCTCGCCGAAACCGTCCCTGCCCGAATCGCCTTCGCCGAAGCTGCCCTTGCCTTCTTCGTTCAAAAACGAAGCCAGGAGCGCGACGAACGTCTCCTGATGCACCGCGAACTCCCGTCGGCGACCGAGCACGACGATGCCGAGAATCACAGCGTTCATGAGATCGGCCAGCAGCAGCAGCCTCTTCTCGTCAAGCCTCGGCAGCCCCGCAGACCCGAAGCGTTCAACCAGCGCGAGCGTTTCGCGAACCGTCGTTCGGCATATGTCCTGATACAGCCGCTCAAGATCAGGGCTGCGGCGCTTTTCCATCAAGAATTCCGCGTACAGTGCCGCAACTTCGGGGCTTAAGAGCATGCCCTCGCACACAACCTGCGCCAGCGCCCGCGTGCCGAGGCGCCCCGACGACGCTGCCAGCTCCTGCGCGCGCCGTTCGTAGAACGCGTTGCGCACGCGCATTTCGTCGAGAATGACGTCCGACAGTATGGCCTTTGTGGACGGGTAGATGCGGTAGACGCCGCCCTTCGACAGCGAAACGCGCTCGACGACGTTCTCCATCGTCGTCGCGCTGAAGCCCTTCTCCAAGAACAGCTTCGTGGCGGCGGCCTTTATCTCGGCTTTGCGCTCCTTGGGAGCACGCCTCTCGAATCGCTTCATGCGCCTTCCTCGTACGTGACGGTACCGTCACGTACGAGTATAGCGCGATGCCGACCGCGATGGCAAGTGCGCGGTGCAAGGAAGAACGCAGATAGGGTCAAAGCGGGCAGCGCAGGAACGCTCAGCGCACGATCGGACGGCGAGAAACGCGCTGCCTCTATCGTCAAGCCTGCGTTGAAAAGCTGCTTTGACATCTGAAGCGCGTTGATTCTGGATGTTGTGTTTTCGCATATCCATCCTGCGCGCAAGCAGGTACAATTCGCTGTTAGGTTTTTCGGGAAATACCATGGCGACATGTCGCACGTATGAAAAGATTGAACATGAGAAGAGCATCGATGGGCAGCGAGCCATCCCTTTTCACAGCGCATATGGTCACCGTATTCGTCGAGCACCGAAAGTCAATCGACGCCATTCTGCGCAGCAAGCATAGCATGTCGTCAGAAGAACGCCGAAAGGAGCGGCCAATGGAACTCACGCGAAGGAATTTCTTAGAAAGCATCGGCATTCTGGGCGCAGGAGCGGCTGTCGCCAGCTTAGCGGGCTGCTCGCAACCTGCCTCTTCGGCCGAAAGCTCCAACGGTGCCGCAAACGCCGAATCCGCGGCCGACGCTATCGGAGTAACCATCCCCAAAAACATCGATGAAACGATCGACTGCGACATCGTCGTCGTAGGCGGGGGCATTTCCGGCCTTGCAGCAGCCGTGCAAGCGGCAGGCGATGGGCTGAATGTCGTGATGCTCGAAAAAACGGGCGCGCTTGGATCCATGGGCGGCTCGGTTGAAGGCACCCTGGGAGTCCAATCGAAAATGCAACTTGCAGCCGGCATCGACTTCACCATAGCCGACGTCGTCGCGCACGAGATGGAAGTGGCCCAATACCGTTCACCTGGCGCTCAATGGATTGAACTGTGCACCAATTCCGCCGGAAACATCGATTGGGCCCTAGAGAACGGCGTCGAATTCGAGAATGTCGACGACTACTACGGAACATGCACCCTCGCAACATTCCACTGGTTCAAAAACCACAAGGCTTCCGACGGCTACATCACCCCCATGAGCAAGCGCGCCCAAACCCTCGGCGTCGACTGTCGCGTGAATACGGCAGCGACCGCATTGGTTATCGCAGATAACGGTACCGTGCAGGGAGTGTACGCAAAGGATCAAAGCAAAACCTACCGAATCGACGCTCGAGCGGTAATCCTCGCATCCGGAGGCGTTGGAGGTGACCCCGCGCTCATCAAGGAACAGGGATGGACGAGCGAAAGCCTCATGTTCGCAGGTAACGCTGCATCGAACGGCGACGGTTTGCGCATGGCCCTTCAGGCAGGCGGCAAGAACATCCTGCCCGAAACATGCGCCTTCATCATGAACTACGTTCCCGCGCTTCCTTCCAATAACGCGCCTCAGTACGCCGACCCCATCAACGGCATGGTTACAGGCGTCGCTTCTTGCCGCGGTTTGGGCCTGTGGGTCAACCAGGATGCAAAGCGATTCGTGAACGAAACAATCGGTTTCGACAACATGATGCTCCAAACGATGCCAACACGTGCAAATAAGGCCTCGTACGTTATTTTCACCGAGAGCATGTACCGGGACACCTATGTGCCGCTCGTACCTGAAGCTATGAGCATCTTGGAAGATTCCGTGAAGACCAATGATGAACGATCCCTGTTCAAATCTGATGACATTGCAGGATTAGCACGAGCGGTCGGCTTAGATGCCGAACGGTTAGAGGGAACCGTCTCCCGCTATAACAGCATGTGCACGGCAGGGAAAGACACCGACTTTATGCGCAAGGCGGAGCATCTGCGCATCATCGATACGGGCCCGTTTTACATCGCGCGCATCGAACAGACCTACTTCACCTCTATTGGCGGCATTCTGAATTCGGCAAAACAAGAGGCTCTGACCCCCGAGCACGACGTGATTCCAGGCCTGTACGTCGCCGGTCTCGACGGTGCAATGCTGTATCGAAATGTGTATACCATTAATCTTGGCGGCTCATGCAGCGCGAACAATATCAATACCGGCCGTTATGCCGCCATCCATGCCAAAGAGTACATCGACGCTTTATAGCGATGTTTTCAACAAGCGCCCTTCCCCTGTCTGATTTGGAGGAGGGCGCTACCCGCAAAAAGTCAGCAGCCCACGCCGGTTGAGAGACGGACTGCAAAGCCAGTAGCGCATGGTCGGTAAACGGCAGCAAGAGGATTATGGCGACGATTGTTTTCAATCGTTTTTGATTGTTTTCCAGGAAACGGTGAAGCTCTGAAGAAAAGCAGCGGAAATCCTGATGGAAACGACTGGAAACGTGCACATACCTTCACCTGTTCGCTTCCGCAAACCGGGCACCGATGTTAGAATCGGAAAAAAGCCGCGAGAAAGGCATACCATGGATTTCTGTGAACTCGCATCCGCGCGCTATTCGTGCAGAGCCCTTGACGGCCAGCCGCTCGAACAGGCCGCAATCGACCAGATTCTCACCGCAGCTCAAACGGCTCCGACCGCCGTCAACCGTCAGCCTTTCCACCTGTGGGCCGTACAAAGCAAGGAGGCGGTCGAAAAGCTCTGCTCGACGACGCCCTTCGACTTCGGGGCCTCGTTTTTCCTCGTGGTGGGAGCAAAAGACGACGAAGCTTGGGTGCGTCCCTCTGACGGGCGCAACTTCGGCGACGTCGATGCCTCCATCGTCGCCACCCAGATCATGCTTGCAGTGCACGATCTGGGGCTCGGCACGACCTGGGTAGGCCACTTCGACGCGCCGAAGCTCAAGGAGCTGTTCCCCGCAATGCGCGATTACGACCTCATCGCCATATTCCCCATCGGGCGGCCCCTCCCCCAGGCTAAGCCCTCATCGCAGCATTTCAAGCGCAAACCCGTCGCCGAGCTGGTCAGCGTCGTATAGAGACCGTATCGGGGATCCGGTCGGCCCGCCTCTGATGCGCGCTTCCATCTTGAAGGCCGCCGCTTAGCGCCCATGCCAGCGCTTGCGGACGCGCGCTAACACGCTGCGACGGAGCACCTGCTCTATCGGGAGGCGCTACTTCCGATAGTCGCAGTACCATCGCGCGCCGTATGTTACGGTCGCAACAGCGAGCAGCACGGTGAGCGCCGCGACGGCGACGACGTACATATCGATGCCCGCACGCGAAAAGTCGGATACGAGCTTGACGCCGCCGAGCAAAGGGATAATCACGATCAAACCGCCCACGAGCACCAGGTACGACGCCTTGGATGCCTCCCCGACAATGGCCCGCTCGCGTTCGTCCGAAAACGAGAGCTCCGAAACCGGCTGCCGTCCGAAGTGCCCCCTCCATCCGAAGCGCCTGGATAAAACAGCGTATAGGATAGGGTAGACAACCAGATAGGCCAAAAGGAGCAGCGGGAACACCGTTGGCCTGAACATTATCCCGAACCCTCCCTCTACCAGGGAATATTCGGAGAAGGGGAACAAAAAGGCAAGGCCCATCAGGATGAACAGCACTAGATTGCCGAGGCAGATGGTCATCGTCCTCATCATTTCGATTCCTCCCTTTCGAAGATGGCGTCTATAGGCCGCCCGAGCGCATCCGCGATATTCATCGCCAGCAAAAGCGACGGGACGTAATTGCCCTTTTCCAAGGAAACGATGGTCTGGCGCGTGACCCCGACCATGTTAGCGAGCTTCTCCTGGGACAGGCCTTTTTCCGCACGCAGTTCCTTGACGTTGTTGCAAAGCGTTTCCATGTCGCAGCCTCCATGAGAGATAGTATAGTTGGCTTTACATGTAAAGTCAACTATACTATTCTTTCCACGGTTTTTCTGTCGTTCCTCTCGTTTCTGTTGCCCCGCTCGGCCCTCACGGTCAAGCTAGACCTGATGGAAGAACGCGGGCGAACGACAGGCAAGCGGTGCCGTCGAACGTCAATCGCCAAGCACGCTCGGCGCGGGCGCATATGCGCCCGCGCTCCGGCGACGCTCCCCAGGAAGGACGACCATGAACGTAAGCCAGGCCCTTGAGCACGCGAACTCCCTGTTCATTCCCGATTTGCTGTTCTCGTTCGGCAACGACGCAGTGCAGGCGGAATGCGCCAAGAACGAAGAGGCCATCAAGGTGCTGCGCGAAGCATGGGACACCGAGGAAAGCCCGGGGTTCTCGTTCGACATCGTCCGCGACCTTGCCGATCGTAACCGAGCGCTCTGCGACGAGCTCGATCAGGACGCTCTTGCCGATCGGCGCGGCATGAACCTGACACGCGGTCTTTCCGACGCCGACCTCGTGCGCGGCGTAGCCGTCCTGCAGGGTCGCGACCCCGACGACGTAGCCCGTGACGTACGCGGAGGACGCGGCGCCATCGGAACGGCGCTCGCAACCTCCCCCGTCCGCGGAGC
The DNA here is from genome assembly GCA_963552775.1 of uncultured Eggerthellaceae bacterium. GTDB lineage: Bacteria > Actinomycetota > Coriobacteriia > Coriobacteriales > Eggerthellaceae > CAUVMU01. Next base: position 8,858 of record CAUVMU010000022.1, read on the forward strand.
CGTCGCAGGAGTCGACATCGAAACCACGTCGCGCGATCCCGATCGCGGATACATCATCAACATCGGGTGGGAGTTCATGGACCTAACGCCTGAGGCCGAGCCGGTGGGCGGCCGCTCGTTCTTCTGCGGCCTTCCCGAGGCTTATCAGGGGAAGAAGGTCCCCCTCGAACGCATCCACCACATTACCATGGACGACCTCGAGGGATGCCTCCCGTTTCGCGAGGACAAGAAACTCCAGGCCAACCTGCTCGCATTGCTGGAAGCCTGCCCGTACATGGCGCACAACGCGGCGTTCGAGGACTCGTGGTTCATGCTGCACCTCGACGGCTACGCCGAAAGCCGCAAGGCGGGGCGCATCGTCCCCGTTGATACGCGCGATATCTGCCGCAGCCTCGATCGCGACGCTGCGCTTCTGCCGCGCGAGTCGAACCCGGCGAGCCTGCAGAACTGGGCGCGGCGGCGCGGGACGCTCGCTGCGGGCGAGAACGAACGGCACCTCGGCCTCGACGACACCGACCTCATGCTGCGCACCGTGCGCGAGGAATTCAAGCTGCGCAATATCTTCGCCTAGAAGAGCGCCCGACCGGGCGCGGTCGGTCAGGGCGAGTCGGATAGGGCGCGCAGCTGAGCCTGGCTGGCGGGACACGCGGTTCGGTCTTTGCCGATTTACCTGTGGTCTTTGCGATGGCGACAGCCTTCGCATCGACCGCGAGCAAACCCATCGGAACAACAGGGCTTCTCCTCGACGCGCCGCAATCGTTCCGCTATAATCTCGATTTGCGCCCGAGTGGCGGAATGGCAGACGCGGCGGTCTCAAAAACCGTTGTAGAAATACGTGCGAGTTCGACTCTCGCCTCGGGCACCATTCGCGCACAGCAGCCGGAACCGTGCAGCATCGCACGGTTCCGGCTTTTCTCATCTGCTCCATTGCAACATTGCGATACGCGAACGGCGATTACAAACGACGGGGTCCGTCTTCGCACGCCGTCCTTCACAATCGCAGCGGAGCCGAAATCCCGTCGAAACGACGATCGGAACGACGGATAGGAGCCCCCGCAAACTGCTTACGGCATCTCCACGCGCGCTCCGGAAACCTCCACGAACGCAACCTGATCGAGATCGACGATGTTCTCGAACATGATGTTCTTAATGCACCGCGTCTGTCCGTCGCGAGAAGGATTCGCGTTGCCGCCACCGCCATCCTTCACCTCGATTACAGTGCCGTCCTTCAGCACGATCGACACCTCAAGCGTCAAAAACCTGCCAAGCTCGCGAGCGTTCGTTTCGGACATGCGACCGGACTCCTGATTCTCCCAGTTCATCTGCCTGTCAACCGTATAATCGACATAGAGGGCGATAGGAGAGATCGACAGCGCGTCAACCGTCGCCTTCATGCCGTCGAGCTGCAGCGATTGACCAGATGCAAGGTCGACCGACGTATCCTCGAACGCCATTTCGAACTTGAGCCGCCATTCACCGGTTGCGACGGCCTCTTTTCCCTGATCGTTGTAAACGACCAGATCCTTGAACGATGCGCGCGCCGTACGTCCCGCAATGCTGCCGCCGAGGGATTCAACCGTCATCTGCTCGACGTACTGCACGGCGTTGTCGCTCGGATCGGCATCGTAGAAATAGCTGCTGCCGTTGCCGCCCAGAGCGCCGTCGACCGCCGTGCCGCCTTCCCCGAACCCAAGCGTCAGCAAGCCGTTCTCGAGAACTTCTACACCTTCGAACGGCGCACCGTCGTCGCGCGAGACGCTATACACGAGCACGTATCCGTTGCGGTCGCCGATAACGGCGTCAGCCGACACGGTAATGCCGTTGCTGCTCGCGCTCGCCCCGATCGGTTTCCCGATTGCCCCGGCAACCTCGGTCTTCGCTGGAGGGCCGCCGAACACGTCGTCGAACGCTGCGCCCACGCTCACAAGCGCACCCGACGCGTAGGCCGCGCTACCTGCACCGATGGCAATCACCACCGCCGCAGCGGCGGCCGCGACGCGCCACCGCGTCGATACCGCGCGCAGGCCCGTGCGGCGCAGCGAGCGGTCGGCGTCAACCTGAGCGGGCACCGCACCATCCGCGCGTGAGCCTGCAGGCTCCGCACGCGAACCCGCGCAATCGTCCCGCCAGGTCCGCACAGCCCCGACCTGCGCCCCGACCTGCGCGCCCGACCGCGCCCCAACGTCGCGCACGCCCTGCGCGACCGCGTTCGCAAGGCGCTCCTTCGCCTCGTCGGAGAACTGCAGCCTTCCCATAATTTCCTTATACTCCCTGTTCATGAAGACCCCCTTTCAACATGATGCGCAGTTTGCCCCGTCCACGGCTTAGGCATTTGCTCACCGCGTCGACGCTCCTGTTCGTCATGTCCGCTATTTCAGAAATCGAATATCCCTCGAAATAATGCAGGTACACGCACTCCCGATAGCCAACGGGCAGCGCCATGACCTCGTCGAGGACCGCGCTCTCCTC
>CAUVMU010000023.1:0-11172 GCA_963552775.1 uncultured Eggerthellaceae bacterium
TCGACCTCGTGTTCTGCAATTGCAGCATGAATCTGACCTACGATCTGGAAGAGGCGTTCTCCTCCCAATTCGCGGTCCTGGCTCCCGGCGGGCGGCTTTTGTTCGATGCGACGGTGGCCTCTGCTCCGCGCAATCTTGACGTGCTGGCATCCGCACGCGTCGTCGGCAACGCCGTGCAGGCGTCGCTGTTCTTCGATGACCTACGTGCGCTGCTCATGCGCATCGGCTTTGTCGAGGTGGAAAGGCGGGACGAGGGGGAAGTCGATTACCGTCAGGGGGCGCGTCCCGACCTGCGGGTGCCTTTCATCGATCTAGGCGAAGAGGCTGCGTTCTTGCGCAGCGTCATCACGGCGCGCAAGCCCGGGTAGGTTCGCTGTGTGCGGACGGTTCACGACACTTGAATACGGCGAGGTCGCTGATATCGTGCGCGCTATTGAGCTGCGCGCTCCGTCTCCCGTACTGTCCGACTGGCCTGCGGTTCCCGTGCAGGTTCGTCCGCGGGATACGGCGTGGCTTATCGTGCCCGAGACGGACGGACGGGACGCATTGTCCTGCGTGCCGTTCGCCATTGAACGGTTGAACTGGGGGTTCGATGTCGATTGGCAGAAGGGGCCGCTGTTCAACACACGTATCGAATCGGCGCTTGCGGGGCGCGGCATATGGGCGAGCGTCATTGAGCACGGCCGATGTCTGGTGCCGGTGCGCGCCTTTTTCGAGACGCATACGACCGAAACCGCGCCGAGCCCTCGTACGGGGCGCCTTGTAAAGCAACCCTACGAATTCCGCTCGTCCGACGGATCTTCTCTGCTCTTGGCCGCCGTGCATGCCGAGGGTCGTTTCTCGGTGGTGACCACGCAGCCCAACGCGCAGGTGGCGCCCGTTCATAATCGCATGCCGCTCGTAGTGCGTCCCGACGAGGCGTTCACGTGGCTTTTCGGCGACTATGCGCGCCTAGCCGATCGCAGCGATGTTGCCTTGCATGCTTTTCGCGAGCCGCTTGCGGGGAGTCGGCAGCCGACCGAGTCCTCGTCGGCTGCTGGGCAGCTCTCGTTGTTCTAACGCTTTTCACGCTCTTTCCGCACGCCAGGCCTTCGTTGGGGAGCGGACCGCTAGAATCCGGCGTCGCCTTTTTCCTTGGCGGTATCAGGGCGTTCAAGACGAATTATCTAAAGCAAGCTCGCAGGAAGCTCTTCTAAAGCGTCGCTAGATTTGGGCAGCGCAAAATTTCTCACTAGCCCCGTCTTCGTGCATTCGGAGGCTTTTCCTTACCGTGTACGGGACAGATTTGCATTTCTCATCACAAATCCTTCAAATTTATGCATAATAGATAAACTGCCGAAACGTCTTTGGGAGAGGATATGAAGGTAGTCGAAAACCAGGTGTACCAGTTCTCGAAGGACAACGCTCCGTGCTGCGCGGCGCAACCGGGGGAGATCCTGCTGTTCAAGACGCTCGATTGCTTCTCCAACCGTATCACGGGCGAAGACGTGACCATGAAGGACCTCGATTACGGTTACGATGTGGCGAACCCCGCTGCGGGTCCCGTGTACGTCGAAGGCGCCGAACCCGGCGACGTGCTCGTGGTGGACATTTACGAGCTGCAGGTGGCCGACGAGGGCACCATCAGCACCGACGATCACTGTGGCCCCCTGTTCGAGACCACGGGCTACCAGACCAAGAAGATTCGCATCGAGGACGGCTTCGCGATTTTCAACGAGGTCAAATTTCCCATCAAACCTATGATCGGCGTGATCGGCACGGCTCCCGACGGTGACGGCGTCATCGACGGCTACGTGGGCAACTACGGCGGCAATATGGACAACAAGCTGATCGGCAAGGGCTCGCGCCTCTATTTCCCCGTGCGGGTGCCGGGCGCGCTGCTGCAGATGGGGGATGTGCACGCAGCCATGGGCGACGCCGAGCTGTGCGGCACGGGTATCGAGATTCCTGCCGAGATAACCGCAAAGGTGTCGCTTATCAAAGGGTTTGAACTGAACTGGCCCGTTTTGGAAACCGAGGACCGCTGGTATGTGAACGCGAGCGCCCAGGAGTTCGACGAGGCCCTCATGTGCGGGTCGAAGGAACTGCAGCGCTTGCTCGCAGATATCACGGGCTGGGACCCGGTCGAGGTGTACATGTACATGTCCGTCCAGTGCGACGTAGAGCTCAACCAGGCGTGCAAGCCTTGCGAGGTGCAGTTGAGCCTGCGCATCGGTGCACCGAAGCTTCCGCAGTTTCCTCCGTTGGTGGGCGCGCGTTAATCCGGTAAAAGCGCCTTGTCGCCGCCATATGGCGCGCGAGGCGCAGCGAATTCCGACGGGTCGCGTGCTTGTGACCGGAATCCGCTGCGTCGCGTTGTTGGCTTCAGACTAAGAAAGGTTCAGGTTATGGCACAGGAGAGTAAAGCCCCTGCTCCAGTCGCTGCAGCGGGCGACGTCGAGCGTTTCGGGTACAAACAGGAGCTGAAGAGAGGATTGGGGCTGCGCGACGTCGTTCTGTACGGCGTGCTGTTCATGGTCATTATCGCGCCGCATTCCATCTACGGCCTGGTCGACTACCAGTCGAAGGGCATGCCCACTCTTGTGTACATCATCGGCTTCATCGCCATCAGCTTCACGGCCATGAGCTACATGCGCATGAGCAACAAGTTTCCCATCGCGGGCTCGGTGTACTCGTACGTGCAGCGCGGCATCAATCCGCACATCGGCTTCATATCGGGCTGGCTGATCCTGCTCGACTACTGCCTGGCCCCGGCGCTGCTCTACGTGATGGTCGCCAACTGGGGCACGCTGCTCGTTCCGGGAAGCCCTTGGTACGTATGGGTCATCGCGTTCGTGGCGCTGAACACGTTCATCACGATTCGCGGCATCACGATGACCAAGGGCGTCGACATCATCATCTTCATCCTTGAGATTCTGGCCGTCATCGCGTTCGTGGCGCTCGGCTGCAACTTCATCCTGGGCGGGGGAGGTGCCGGCGAGTTCAACATGGATCCGATCTTCAAGCCCGGCGAGGTTGACGCGCACTTCATCGCGGCGGGCATCTCTATCGCGGCGCTGAACTTCCTCGGGTTCGACGGCATCTCCACGCTGGCCGAGGAGACCGATCACCCCGAGAAGAACATCGGCCGCGGTATCATGATCGCGCTCGGCATCATCATCGTCGTGTTCTTTTTGCAGACCTACATCGCGGCGCTCATCAACCCCGACTGGCAGAACATCGACCAGAACGTCGGTTTCTTCGACTGCGTGTACGCCATCGGAGGCCCGGTGTTCTACAACGCCATGCTCGTAATCAACATCGTGGCTATCGGTATCGCCAACATCATGGCCGCTCAGACCGCCGCCTCGCGCCTGCTCTATGGCATGGGCCGCGACGCCGTTATCCCGCGCATCTTCGGCAAGGTGCACTCCAAGTACCAGACCCCTTACGTGGGCGCTCTGTTCATCGGTGCCGTGGCGCTGGTTCTGTCGCTGTTCCTCGACATGAGCAGCCTGGCCACGCTCGTCAACTTCGGCGCGCTCGGCTCGTTCATCATGCTGAATTTCGCCACGTTCTGGTTCTTCTTCGTAAAGCATAAGGAGCGCACGACGTTCGGCGCATGGGTCAAGTACGTCATCTGCCCGTGGTGCGGCATCTTGATTCTAGCCTACGTGTTCACCGGGTTCGATGCGCTGACCTATCAGGTGGGCGTTGCCTGGCTGGTCATCGGTTTGGTCGTGGGGGCTGTCAAGTCGAAGGGCTACAAGGAGGTCCCCGACGCCTTCAAGAACCTCAAGTTCTAGGAGGGCTCGGCTTCTTCAGCTCTTCGACGGCCGGAAGGCGAGGAAGGCCCCCAGCCTCTTCAACGGCCGGAAGGCGAGGAAGGCCCCCAGCCTCTTCGCGGCCGGAAGGCGAGGAGGGCCCAACCTCTTCAACAGCCGGAAGGCGAGGAGGGCCAAAGGGCGAGCTTTAAACTCTCAAGGCGTTTTCGCTGCGCCCCCGTCCGCCGTTGCTGCGGAGGGGGCGCTTTGCTGCGAGCGGGACGCTTTGCTGTGGGACTCCGCTTGCGAAGGGGCGGCAGCAACGTTCGATTTACCTTCTGGCGGCGGTAGCATCTATATCCGACCTTGTGCTCATGGACAAAATCCGGGATTGTGTATAGGTGCTGGCCAAAATCCGGGATTGTGTATAGGTTTTTTCGCCGCGCGACGGATTTTTCTCAGAGTAGGGAAGAGAAATACCAGGTCACGTGATATCGCACGTGTGAGAATACTCCGATTTTCTCGCACGACCTATACACAATCCCGATTTCTGTCCACGACCTATACACAATCGCGATTTTTGGCCACGGAGGCGCGGCTGCGGCGGGGAAGGCGCGGCTGCGGCGGGGAAGGCGCGGCTGCACGGGAAGGCGCGGCTGCACGGGAAGGCGCGACTGCGGCGGGGAAGGCGCGGCTGCGGCAGGGGAATCACGTCGGCAGTTCGCATTGCCTAGCGCGCTATTCGGCCGGGCGCACGACGCAATCCAATGCGGCGCACGCCGCGACTCGATTCGCGTCGTGCGCTTCCCAATGAGCGGCCTTACTCGCTCGCCAAGACCTCGCCTACCAGGTATCCCCAGGTTACGCAGCGTCCTTGCGAGTTGCCGGGGATATTGATCGGATAGTCGACTGCATAGAAGTCGCCGGAGACGTTGCCGACGGCGTAGAGCCCTTCAACGGCGGTCCCCTCGGCGTCGGTCACGGCCAGACTCGTGTTCACCTTGAGACCGCCGACCGTGGCGAGCACGGCGGGCAACGCCTTCATGGCGTAGAACGGCCCTTCGGCGACGGGCGTGAGGAACACGGGATCCTTGCCGAAGTCGGAGTCGCTGCCCTGGGCGCACAGTTCGTTGTAGCGCTCAACCGTCTTCTTGAAGGCATCGACCGGGATATCGCATTGTTTCGCGAGGTCGTCGAGGGTGTCGGCCTTAAAACCCGTTCCGGATTCTACAGCCGCGTCGACGCCCTGCTGGCCGGCTTCGCCGTCCCATTCGCCCGAGCCGAGCACGCGGAACGTATCCCAGAACATGCCGCCGCCATAGGGAAGGCCGGCCAGGTTGTCGCGGACCCAGTTCGCATCGAAGATCGAGTAGCTGCACTGTCCCGGCTGACGCAGGTAGTTAAGGGATTTGCCGTTCACCCACGTCGCTTCGTTGAAGAAGCGCTCACCCTTCTGGTTGACCGCCAGGAACGCCGACTGCTGGTAGGCTCCCGCCTGAGGGTGCAGCATGGGCGGGAAGTGGCCTTCCTGCATGGCTCCGCCTGCCCACAAGCCCATCTTGTGACCGTCGCCGGTGTTCTGCCCGACGGGAGTGTACAGCTTGGACTCGCAGCTGGCGATTTCGGGGGCGTAGTACTTCAGCATGGCCTCGTCTCCCACGATGTCGCCCGTGGCGAGCACGACGCCTTTCGCGGCCTTGTACAGGGTGTACTTGCCGTCTTTACCTTCTACCAGTGCTCCTACGACCTTGTCGCCGTCTTTCTTGAGCTGGGCGACCGGGGAGTCGAATACGTAGGTTGCGCCGGCGGCCTGCGAGTCCTCGAACATGAGCTTCGTGGCGTCGCGCGACCAGTCGCGGCCAGCGGTTTGCTCGGGGCCGCCGAAGAACACGTGGTAGCCGGGCGAATCGGGGAACTCGGGGTCGCGGGAGTAGCCGTCCCACAGCAGCACGGACACGCCGCCCTTCTCGCACTTGTCGATGAGCCAGTCCATGGCCTCGCCCGACCGGTTGAAGTACAGCGATACGAGCGCCTCGTTCACGCGGCTTCCGCAGCAGTGCACCCAGTACTTCTGCGCTTTCGCGCGATCGATGGAAAGCCCCGCTGCGCGAATGACTTTCGAATCGGCCACACCGATGCCGAACCCGCGCCCTGACCAGGTCGATCCCTTCTCGAGGACGGTGACCTTCAGGCCGCGTTCAGCCGACGAGCAGGCGGCGGCGATACCGGACATGCCGGCTCCGACGACCACGACGTCCGACTCGACGGTCTCGGCGATGTCGGCGTCGGCTACAGCGGCCGGTGCGGTGAACCACGCCGGCTCGCTCGAGGCTGCGGCGGCGTTTCCGCTTGCGGCCTGTTCGGTGCGGGCTGCGGGCGAGCAGCCGGCGAGTCCGAATGTCGATGCCATAGCGGCCGCGAGGGCGGTCGCCCCTGCTCCTTGTAGGAAGAATCGACGGTCGATTCCCTGACCTTCGTTTACATGCTCCATAGTGCTCCTCCTTGTTCCCCAATGGATTGCCGCGCGGTGTCCTTGAGCGATGCGCGGTACCGGACGGTTCAACGGTAGCCTCTCGCCGTGCGCTCGAGAAGCCCCCGAAGGGGGTGTTCCAGGTGTTCCAAGGGGACACGTTTCGGGTTGTTTATGCATATGAACAGGTATTTTGGGAAGCCCTGAACGCCTTATAGCGTCTCGATGGCTCCGAGTCCGTGAGCTCTGCATGTTTTGCGAATCTTGAGGCGACGGGCTCCCGTACAGCCGGTCGCAATCGAGCACGCTTTGAGTGCAGGCTTCTGCCTTTCGACTATCATACAACGTCGATGTTCTATCCCAGCTACTCGCCTGCTGATAAGGTTCTTATGTATGCGACGTTCGGGGGAATCCCTTATTTCAATTCTTTGGTCGACCCTGCGAAGAGTGCGCAGCAGAACATTCTGGATCTGGTGATTCGCAAGGACTCCATTCTCGAGCATGAAGTCAGCGAGATGATTCTGGGGGAGACGAACAAGGTCGAGGGATTCAATACGGTGATCGAGCTGGTAAGCGAAGGGGTTGTTAAGTACAACGACATCGTGTCCCGCCTCTCTCAGGACAAGGTTGCAAGTCCGGCGTACGTGCTTTCCCGATTGCAGGATATGGGTATCCTGCATAAAATCGAACCTATAAACGCGAGGGGGAACCGCAAAAGGACGCGTTATGCATTTGCCGATAACCTCGTGCACTTCTACTATCGCTATGTCTTTCGCTATCTGGCGGAACGTAACGCCATGACCCCACAGGATTTCTTCGACGAATTCGTGAGCGATGACCTGAGGTCCGTCTATTTGCCGTCGAAGTTCGAAGAGCTCTGCGCCGAGGCTCTTGACAGACTCAGTAGGCTTCATCGAATCGACCCAGTGATCTACGAGGTTGGAACGTACTTTTTCGATGATCCGAAAACGAGAACGAACAGACAGTTCGATGTGGTCACACGCGACAGGGTTGGCTATACCGCCTACGCATGCAAGTTCACGAACGCCGCTGTAGGGTCGACTGTGATAGAAGAGGAAATCGCGCAGGCACAAGGACTCGACCTGGACTTCTATCGTCTTGGGTTCATCTCGAAATCGTGCTTTGCGGACGGAGTTGATGGACGGAGGCATGTCTTGCTTACTTTGGATGACTTGTATAAGTAACCTTTCGTGGACCGCGCAAATCCGCGAGGGAAATCCCTGCACCTGGCGGCGGTTGGAAAATCCGCTAGACTGGATTGCCGTGAAATGAAAGGACGGTGCGCTTCTTGTCGATTACCCGCGCGAAAAGGCTTGTTCGCGGCATGCGCCCGCACCACCTCGGCTTCTCATGTTTCTGGGCGGTCACCTTCGTCGCGCTGTCGGGTTTTCGCGGCGGCGCGGCGCTGGGGGGCCTTTGGCACCTCTATCTCGTGTTCGAGCAGGTCGCCCTCCCTATCGCGGTGGGCGCCTTGGCCGGATGGTGCGCGCATGCGCACAGGCCCCTCTCTCCGCGCCTTGCGTCCCTTGCGGGCTTCATGCTCAGCGGGGGAGCGCTTTTGTACTTCTTCGGGTTCCGGCTGGGCTATGGCGATGTGCTCGTCTCGCTTGTCGCAGGCGTGCTGCTGGGATGTTCGTGCGCCTTGTTCTTCCTGCTGTGGCAAACGTTTTTTGCGACGGAGGGCCAGCAGCATGCGGTGGTGTACATCCCTGTTTCCGCAGCTGTTTCGGTGGTTCTGTACCTTTTGATCATGCTCCTCCCGCTGCCGGCGCTCGCGTGCGCTTCGGTGGCGGTTCTGCCGTTTTTGGCCACGTTCACGCTCGAGAAGAGCCTGTCCGAGGTGGAGATGTACGCGATCGAGCCGCTCGATCGGCTTTCGCTGCGCCTCGTGGTCCGCGACCTGTGGCGGCCGGTGTTCTGCGTGAGCGCTATCGGGTTCATGTGGAAGCTCGTTTCCAACCTGCCTCTTTCGGCGGCTTTGGGGGACTCGGGCAGCTATGCCACGCTTCTGGGATTCGGTGCGGCTGCGCTGCTCGTGGCGTTCCTCGAGTTGTTCCTGTCGCGGGGCTTTGCGATCCTCCAGGTGTACCAGGTACTGTTTCCGCTGATAACCGGTGTGTTTCTGCTGCCTTCGTTCTTCGGAGAGCGCTATGCCGCCCTGCTTGCAGGCATGCTTATGCTCGGGTTCGAAATGGTGAACTTGCTGCTCATCGTCACGTGCGCCGTGTATGCGGCGAGACATGCGCGCTGCCCGGTTGCCCTGTACGGACTGTGCATCGTCCCGGTTCTGGCGAGCTTGGCTCTGGGCGCGGCGTTGGGAGGGGTGCTGAACCCGCTGGCGGCCTTCGACTTCGCGCAGCTGGTGAATATCCTGTTCGTGTGCATCTATCTGCTTTCGATCGTGCTGCTGCTCGTGTCGCGCGGGAAGGCGGCCGAGGCTCCGGCCTCCCTCGCCGACGACGAGCTTGATGCGCTTGCCATTGATGCTGCGGCTGACGCGTGCAGGAATGCTGCAGCTGACGCGCGCAGGCGCGTCCGGGCGCCTGCGGACTTTGCGGAAAGTGCTCCTTCCGGCGACCTTCGGCCGTCCGATGCGAGCTTCGCGACTACAGCGGGTGGCGGCGCGGACGGAACGCCTACAGCGGGTGGCGGCACGAACGGCGCGCCTGCAGCGGGTGGCGGCGCGGACGGGACGCCTGCAGGGAACGGCGGCACGGACGGCTTCGAGCGCACCGCGACTGCCGAGCGGTTTCTGCGCGAGGGCGGGCTGTCTGCGCGCGAGGCCGAGGTCGCGGGTCTGTTGCTGCGAGGCCACACGATGGCCGCTATTTCCTGCAAGCTGTACATCTCCGAGAATACGGTACGCGGCCATGCGAAGAACATCTACCGGAAGTTCGAGGTTCATTCGCGCCAGGAGCTGGTCGATCTATACGAACGCACTCTCGAAGGGTAGGGTTTTTGAAGCGAAGTAGGGTGAGCGTTGCCTCATCTGCAAACTGCGACAAGCGCGACGGCATTTCGGACTATCGCGCGGACCCGACGGCATTTCGGACTACCGCGCGGACCGCATGTGCGATGCGCAAATCCCTGACGTACTGGTTTTCGAACCGAAGCGACTGGCCGACAAGCTTAGGGAAGAGTTCAACAGCGTCGTCGCGGCGTCCCGAGAGGTGGAAGCGGAGGAAGATGAGGAGTAGCGCCGAATAAACGTGAAGACACGCACGAGTTTCTTTTAAAGGCGGCGATTCCGGTCGTCGAAAGGCCTCGGTGTTTTGAGGCTGGGTTCGAGTCGACTGAGCAGGAGTGGGTCCGGCGTGCAGTCCATCGAGCCCACCGTGACGTGATAACCGGCCGTAAATACGTAGAAGGGTGCTCTTCGAAGAAGAAAGAAGCAGCTTCTGATTCAGAAGCTCAGCGCCTATAAACAAAAGAAAAGACCCGCCGTGGCGGGCCCTTTCTTGTTGCAGATCCTTTTGCCAGGCGCTCTTCTGTCTGGCTCGGTTGTACTTTACGTCGCCGTGCACGCCAATGCCGCAGGCGTAGCCGTTGTATTTCGGCATCGTGTCGAGCGTGGCTTCCTCGGCGCTGCGGTGCCATACGGGCCCGCTCTTCGAGACGCGCTTCTTCTTGCTGGACATCTTTTCACCTCCTCTCGCCCGTTGCTTGGCGTGTGCATTCTACGCCATCTTGGCATGCGGCGCCACCTTTGCTGCTGTAATACGTAGCGCAATGTGCTATACGTCGCGCAATGTGCTCCAACGAGAGGCGGGAGGGCGAGGACGCCTGCGGAAGGCGAAGATGCCTACGGAAGGCGAGGACGCCTGCGGAGGGTGAGAGCGCCTACGGAAGGCGAGGATGCCTGCGGAGGGCGAGGACGCCTGCGGGAGGGCGAGGACGCCTGCGGGAGGGCGAGGACGCCTGCGGAAGGCGAGAGCGTCTGCTGTCATACGGTTTACCGATGAGGAGTACGAGACGCCCGATGAGGAGTACGAGACGCTTGCTCCCTTCGCCAAGGTGAAGGGAAAGCGTTTCAGCGACGTCGTGCGCGGGCGGTGCGCGCGTACGTGTTGCCCGGCTACGACGGCATGTCCGTGCCGGCCTGGCGTCTGAAGAGCGAATGCTTCGCTGACGAGTCGTTCTACGCGTTCGACACCGAGGACGGCGGGCTCAGGGCCTACTTGGAGAAGGTCACGCCGCGAGAGTTCGCGTGGCGTGGTCTGCATCTGGGCCCGAATATGGGGCAGAGGGCGCGACGGCGAAGGCGGTGCTGCCAGCATATGGGGCAGAGGGCGCGACGGCGAAGGCGATGCTGCCAGCATATGGGGCAGAGGGCGCGACGGCGAAGGCGATGCTGCCAACACGATCGTCGAGGCAATCCGCGTGACGTGGACTGCGAACGCTGATGCAAAAATCGCAGGCGTGCTGCCTGCGATTTCGAAAGCTCAATGGTGCGGGTGAGAGGACTTGAACCTCCACGGGGTTGCCCCCATACGGACCTGAACCGTACGCGTCTGCCAATTCCGCCACACCCGCATGTGCTGCTTTGCTGACAGCTGTTGAATCATACCGTACCGCCCTCTCCCGCGCAAGCGGTATTTTTGCGCGCACAAAGGAACGACAGCCTCCTTATCTTCGCTCAAATCCGCTCAGTTTCTTGTTCAGGCCTCTCGTTTAAGTCGCGAATCTTGGAAACCGCTTGCGGCGCTCTGCAGTAGTGGGCATGTTCACCGCGCTTTGCTTATCAATCTCCTAATCTATACCCCACGCGCCAAACGGTCTGCAGATACTGAGGATTCGTCGGCTCTTGCTCTATCTTTTCGCGAATGCGGTGAACGTACACTGGAATGCTAATCGAATCAGCCGTATATCCCTCTCCCCATACTTTGCCGACGAGGTCCTCTCTGCTGAATACTGCACCGGGATGTTCGGCAAGCGCTG
>CAUVMU010000024.1:0-10784 GCA_963552775.1 uncultured Eggerthellaceae bacterium
CGAGGTGGCGGAACGCTACAGCCTGCGGACCTACTCCGACTTGCGCCGCGTTGCCAAGGACCTCACGTTCGGATCCGAGTACGATTTTTTCGAGCGCGAGGACGGCTATCGGGCCGTCTGCGATGCGTACGGGTTCGAATTCGGCAATACGATGGACTTGGACATCGGGTTGAAGTACCAGGCGCTCGAAGAGGGGCGGGTCGATGTGATTATCACGTTCACCACCGACGGGCAGCTCTCCGAGGCTGATGGGGTGGTTCTCGAAGACGACCAGGGCTTCTTCCCTTCGTATCGCTGCTGTAACGTGGTGCGCGACGAGGTGATCGAAGAGCATCCCGAATTGCGCGGCGTGCTCGAAAAGCTGACGGGCACTATATCCGACGTCGATATGGCGCGCATGAACTATCAGGTTGAAACGGAGGGGCGCGAGCCCGAGGACGTTGCGTTCGACTTTCTGATCGAAAGGGGGCTGCTGCGATGAGCGAGGCTCCAGCAGTCGAGTTCAGGAGTGCGACCAAGGCCTACGGGGAGCTTCGGGTCGTCGACGACGTCAGTCTCTCCATTGCGCGAGGCGAGTTCGTGACCATCGTAGGGACGTCGGGCAGCGGCAAGACCACGTTGCTCAAAATGGTGAACGGCCTGATAGAGCCCACATCGGGGCAGGTTTTCGTGAACGGGCGCGACGTAGCCTCATCCGACGTCATCGAACTGCGCCGTTCCATCGGCTACGCCATCCAAGGAAGCGTTCTGTTTCCCCACATGACGGTGGAACAGAACGTGTCGTACGTCCCCACGTTGTGGAACAGGGGGAATCGCAAGCGCACGCGGCAGGCCGTAGAGAAGTGGATGGGCATCGTGGGACTCGACCCGAGCCTGCTCGAGCGCTACCCCGACGAGCTGTCCGGCGGTCAGCAGCAGCGTGTGGGCATCGCGCGGGCGTTGGCGGCCTCTCCTGACATCCTGCTCATGGACGAGCCCTTCGGGGCCGTGGACGAGATCACGCGCGTGCAGCTGCAGAAGGAGCTGCGCCGCGTTCACGAGCGGACGGGCACGACGGTTCTGTTCGTGACGCACGACATCCGGGAAGCGTTAGCCCTTGCAACGAAGGTGCTGGTCATGGACGGCGGGCGCGTGCAGCAGTATGCCGAGCCGCAAAAGCTTGCGGCCGCGCCGGCGACGGAGTTCGTCTCCCGGCTGCTCGCGGAGAGGTAGGGACTATGCATGCGGTGAGGGTTCGTCGAGCGCCGCCGAATCGATGTCGCGCCCGAGCGGGTATTCTCCCTTGAGGAGGTTTCAGCTGCCCATGCGTATCTTGAGGGCTCGAGCGGTTTCGGCAAGGTGGTCGTGACGGTGTAGGGGCCGCAGACGACGCCGGGCAAGCGTCGTCTGCGGTAGGCCCTGTCTCGTCTGCGGCCCTGTTGAGCAGCCTCGTTGCGCGGCTGCTCCCTATAGGGTCTCCGCCGCTCGTCGAAGCTCGACTTCGATAACCTGCCCGGTGGAAACGCGTTCCTCGCCGATGGGGGACACGCGCTGGGCGTTCGTGCGCAGCGCGGCGGCCATGCCCTCGCGGTGGCCGTTCACGAAACGGGCCGTGTACTCCCCGTTACTCTCGCGGCGTACATCGATGCAGGTGATGTTTGCCATCTGGGGAGGTCCGCTTACGTCGGACTCGGCTCGCGCTTGGACCGTCGGAAGCTGCTGCACGGGAATTCCCAGATAGCGCGCCGTAACGGCCTGCAGGCACCATTGCGTGCCGTAATAGGCCGCCAGAGCGGGACCGGGCAGGTCGACCACGGGTTTGCCGTCGGCCACGGCGAGCATCATGGGGCGGCCGGGTACGGCGGCGATGTAGTGGTGGATCACCTTTCCGCGCTCTTCGATCATGCGCACGTTGAAGTCCTCTTTGCCGACCGCCGAGCCCCCGTTGATAACCACCAGGTCGGCGGCAGCGAGAGCTTCCGCAAAAGCTTCTTCAAGTGCTTGCGGGTCGTCCTTTACGATGGGGAACATGAGCGGTTCAGCCCCGTAAGCGGCGAGCATGTGCTTGACCATGAGGCTGTTCGCGTCGACGTTTTGCCCGCGCAAAGGGCGCACGCCCGCAGGCACGAGTTCGCTGCCCGTAGGGATGAAAGCAACGCGCGGCTTACGTCGCACGGGCACCATGGTGCTGCCCCCCATGGCAAGGACGGCCAGGTCGGATGCGTTGATCTGCGTGCCCGTCGCGATGAGCGGAACCCCCCGCGCAATGGTGGAGCCGGCTGCGCGCACGCCTTCTCCAGGTGCGACGACAACGTCCTCGTCGAGCACGATGGAGCCGTCGGGCTGCACGGCGGCCTTTTCTATCATGATGACGGCGTCGTACTCGTCGGGGAAATCGTCCCCGGTGTCGGCGCGCACGAACTCGCGTCCCATCCGCCACGACGATGTGTCGGGAAGGCCGTCGACGAAATCGGCCGAGCGTACGGCGATGCCATCGCAGGCCGAGGCGCGCACGACCGGCAGCGTGTTCGCCGAAACGAGGTCGCGCGCAACGATGCGACCGTACGCCTCATCAAGGGTCACCAGCTCGACTGCCTGCGATTCCTCCGAGGGCTCCCATGCTGCGAAGAAGTCGGCGAGCGCTTGCTCGCGCGACGGGAAGCCGTGCATGATCTTCTCTCCCATAATCTACCTCCGATTCGATTGCATCTCGGTCAAGTATAGAACAAACAGCCGGCTCGAAACGGGGAGATGTCGGTGGACAGGCCTAATCGACGTAGATCTCCTTTTCGATCACCAGGTCGTTCTTGATTTTGCCGACGAGGTTCTGCAGCGCGTCGATGCAGCGCGGGCGGATGTCGGCGCCGATGAGCACGTACATGATGGACTGACCCACC
Source organism: uncultured Eggerthellaceae bacterium (assembly GCA_963552775.1). GTDB lineage: Bacteria > Actinomycetota > Coriobacteriia > Coriobacteriales > Eggerthellaceae > CAUVMU01. Next base: position 2,877 of record CAUVMU010000024.1, read on the forward strand.
TCGAGTAGGCCCTCGTTGAGCCATACCTTCACGTAGTACACGCCCGGCCAGGTCAGGGCTTCCTGCACGGCGGCATCGACCCCGGCGGCATCGTAGGAGAACTCGACCTGCGCGACGGCGGACTTCTCCTCGCCCTGGCGCACCTGTGCCTTTGCGGTCGAACGGACGATACCGTTATGCGCGAGGAACATGCCGCATTTATCGGCGTTCGGGCTTTGCTTGGCTTCTGCGAGCCACTGGTCGATGGACGGTTCGGGTTTGGCCATGAGGGCACCTTTCTGTTCGATTGCGCGCTCATTATAGCGCGCTCGTCCGCCCGTGCGCCGACGACTCGGCAACGGCGCGAAGGAAGAGCATGCGCCATGCGCGCAGGACGCGCAGCCCGCGCTTGGCGTAGCCGAGCGGAACCGGGTGCGCATGCGCCATGCGCACAGGACGCGCAGCCCGCGTTTGGCATAGAGGACATGCAGGGTCGCTTTCAATCGTACAGCTTCTTCAGCGGCCTAACGAGGCGCATCTCCGAACAAGAACATGGCCAGGTACAGCGGAAGCGTAACCTTTTTCCCGGCCCGGCCTATGTTGCCGTCTATGAGCTTATAGCCCAACCGTATCTCTTCGCGATCAAGGAAAGAATTCAGCGAGGCCGTCGCCCCTTTTTTCGCTTTCACTTCCACGGGTACGACCGAGGCGTCGCAGTCGACAAGGAACTCGATTTCCCGCTTGGCGTCCGTTGAAGTCCAGTAGCGCAGGGGAATGCCCTTCTTGGCGAGCATCCCGCCGATGAGGTTTTCGTACAGCCCGCCTTTCATAGGGCCTTTGAGCTGGTTGCTCACTACTGCCGCCTTCATATCGAAGCCGTACATCGCCATAAGCATGCCGGTGTCGTTGGCGTAAAGCCTGAACCGATCCTCCTCGTAGGCCGCAAGCGGGAAAAGCGGAGTCGAAACGCTGCGGCAAACAAGCGCCATCTCGGCTCCTACCAGCCAGGCGACCGATCCGTTGAACTTGCGTGCCGTTCCGTGCGGCTCCACGATGGAGTACTGGAATTTCGTGTTCTCCTTTGCGAGCTGTCGGGGCAGCGAGAGGTAGCATGCGCGCGCCTTCGCCCGCTCGCCTGGCGGGGCGTAGCGCGCCATATCGTCCAGGTAGAGGCTGTGGAGCATGCTTTGGGCTTGGTGCGCCTCGCCGTAGTCTCTGTTCTGCCTGAACATCTTCACTACGGCGGGCATACCGCCTATGGCCAGATACTCTCTCAGCAATCCCATCATTTTGCTATGCACCGATTGCGGGATGGGATCCAGCCGTTCAAAATAGCCGCGCAACGTGTCGATAGCGGAATCGTCGTATCCCGCCGCCCACAAGTACTCCTCGAAGTCGAGCGGATGCAGAGTGAGGGGGCGCTCGTAGCCAACGGGCAGCGAGGGAGCGTTCTTTGCTTCGCGAAATCGGATTCCCAAAAGCGACCCCGAGGCGATGACGTCGAAGCGTCCGTCCAATGCGAGGTATTTCAGGGCGGAGCGCGCTTCGGGGCATTCCTGAATCTCATCGAGGAAAATGAGCGTATTGCCAGGGATAAGCTTTATTCCGGGGAGAAGGAGCGTCATGCGCGAATAGATATCATCTGCATCGAGCGATCCGGAGAATATCTCTTTGAGAGCGGGTTGCTCGATGAAGTCGATGGAAACGAAGCTCGCGTATTCATGTTCGCCGAATTCGGCGACGATATACGATTTGCCCACCTGGCGAGCGCCTTGGATTAAAAGGCACTCGGGTCCGTGCCCTGCTTTCCATCTTTTGAGCTTCGAATATATCTTTCTTCTTAACACCTGTTCACCACCTAAATTGCAGCTTTTCGAAAGCTGTTTTCAAATATAATGCAGCTTTTCGAAAACAACTTCAAGCTCAATTGCAGCTTTTCGAAAGCCACGGCCGCATAGGTTGATTGAAAGCTACGGTCGCGGTGGTTGATTGTCAGTCACCAAAAAGCAGGCGTTCAGCATGTCCTAACCTATCATATCCACCGTCTCCCTGCTCCGTGGAGAGGCGACATGCATAGCTGTTTCATTCTTTGTCAGACCGTCTCCCTGCTCTGTGGAGAGGAGGCGACGGAACAATCAACCGTCGTGTAGATTGTGCATTTGTCACCCCGTTTCAAGGGAGTTTTTGCTGCATGAACACACTTTTTCAAGGGAGTCTTAACTACATGGACGCATTTTTCGGAGCGCCGCGGCTGTGCACCTGCATGGGTTGCACGGCTGCGCTCATGGGAAATTCAAGCAGATTCTGAAGCATGAATATGCTCTGGCCCTTCGTCGGGCGCGTTCTTCTTAGCATTCGCATGCTGCCATCGAATCAAAGGCCGAGCAGGTTGTCCAGGTGAGGCAGTGTTGGCGAGTTCGCCTCGACGCGTCGGCCGCAGGCGCGCCGTGCGCCGAGACGGATAGCCATTGTACGAAGATTCGCAGGTTGCGCTGCGGATTTCCGCATCGATTGGTACCATGGGGCGAAAATCCGCCGTGCCGTGCCCGCGTATACGGTGCGGCACCGAACCTTACGCCCCTTCTCGAACGGAGAACGAAGCATGTCCTTGCCAGCGTCCGACCTAAGCAAGCAGCCCGACCAGCGCACGACGCTCGACCTGGGTCCCGTGCTGCCCCTGACCGCCGAGGTGCGCGGCGACCATCTGTTCGTCGGCGGCGTCGACATGGTCGAGCTTGCGCACGAGCAGGGTACGGCCCTGTACGTCTTCGACGAAGCCGACCTGCGAAAGCGCATGGAGGATTACCGCACGAGCTTCCGGCAGCGCTACGAGAAGTCCGATGTGCTGTACGCGAGCAAGGCTTTCCTGAACAAGGAGGTGCTGCGCATCGCGCGCGAAGAGGGGCTGTGCCTCGACGTATCGGGCGGCGGCGAGTTGGCGTTCGCCCAAGCCGTGGGCTTCCCCATGGAGCGCGTGTTCGTGCACGGCAACAACAAGACGCCCCGTGAGCTGCGCGAGGCCATCGCCGCCGGCGTGGGGCGCATCGTGGTGGACAGCCGTATCGAGTTGGGGCGTGTGTCGCGGATTGCGGGTGAGCTGGGCGTCGAGCAGGCCATCTACATGCGCGTCACTCCCGGTGTCGAGGCCGATACGCACGAGTACATCCGCACGGGTTGCGAGGATTCGAAGTTCGGGTTCACCATGCTCGGCGATTTCGCGTTCAACTGCGTGAAGGACGCGCTCGCCGCTCCGAACGTGCGCCTGGTAGGTTTTCACTGCCACATAGGGTCGCAGATATTCGCGCTCCATCCATTCCGCGAGGCGGTGCAGGTCATGGTGCGGTTCCTGGCGCGCGTGCGCGACGAGTACGGTCTGGTCGCCGAAGAGCTCGACATGGGCGGCGGCCTGGGAATCGCCTATCTGGCCGACGACGCTCCCTCGAGCATCGACGATTTCGCCGAATGCACGGTGCGCGCGCTCAAGGAGTACTGCGCAAAGTACGGCGTTGCCGAGCCGCGCCTGCTCGTGGAGCCCGGGCGCAGCCTGGTGGCCAACGCGGGCCTCACGCTGTACACCGTGGGCATCCTGAAGACGCTCCCCGGCATCCGCAAGTACGTGGCCGTCGACGGGGGCATGTCGGACAACGTCCGTACGGCGCTCTACCATGCAGACTACGAGCCCGTCATTGCGAACAAGGCGGGTCAGCCGCGTACCGAGATCGTCACGCTGTGCGGCAAGCACTGCGAAAGCGGGGACGTCGTGGTAATCGACATGCCTCTGCAGCATCCCGATCTGGATGATATCGTATGCGTGTTCGGAACAGGAGCGTACTGCTACACCATGTCGTCGACGTACAACGGTCAGCCGCGGCCGGCCATCGTGTTCGTGCGCGACGGCGAAGCGCGCGTGGTCACGCGCCGCGAGACGTATGCGGACCTGATGCAGCGCGACGTGTAGGACCTTGGGGAACCATGCGCAGGGCACGCGCCTGCGCTTTCGAAGGAATGCAGCGAGGAAGGGGTTTCGATGACGATCAAGCTGGGACTGGTGGGAACGGGTACGGTCGGAGGCGGCTGTCTCGACATCCTGCAGAAGCACGCCGATGACTTCAAACGCCATTACGGCGTTGACCTGGAGCTGGCGCGCGTGTGCTCGCGCAACCCCGAACAGGCGATCGCGCACGATGTGGAGCATCTGTTCACCCAGGATTTCAACGACATTCTGAACGATTCGGATATCGACGTGGTCATCGAGCTCATCGGCGGCACGACGGTCGCCCGCGAGGTCGTGTGCGGCGCCTTGCGCGCCGGCAAGCATGTGATCACGGCAAACAAGGCCCTGATGGCAACGGCTGGCGAGGAAATATTCGAGCTCGCCGCGCACGCTGGCGTCGAGGTGGCCTTCGAAGCGAGCGTCGGCGGGGGCATCCCCATCATCGGACCGCTCAAGCACTCGCTGATTTCGAACGAGATCAGCTCCGTCATGGGAATCGTCAACGGTACGACGAACTACATGCTCACGCGCATGGCTCAGGACAACATGAGCTACGAGGACGCGTTGCGCGAGGCTCAGGCGAAGGGCTTTGCCGAAGCGGACCCCACGGCGGACGTGGACGGCCTCGACGCCGCGGCGAAGATCGCCATTCTGGCGTCCATTGCGTTTAACTCACGCGTGACTTTGGGCGACGTTCCTGCCGAGGGCATTCGCAACATCACGCCTACCGATTTGGAAGCCGCGCGCGATATGGGCTACTGCGTGAAGCTGCTCGCGCTGGCGCACCGTACGCATCAAGGCGTCGATGTGCGCGTTCACCCCACCATGCTGCCGCTCGGCCATCAGCTTGCCAACGTGAACGGGGTCTTCAACGCCATCTACGTGACGGGCGATGCGGTCGGCGAGACCATGTTCTTCGGTGAGGGAGCGGGTGCCGGCCCTGCCGCGAGCGCGGTTATGGGCGACGTGCTGGAGGTTGCGCGCCACATCGCGCTCGGCGTGCGACCGATTGTGGGCTGCACCTGCACCGACGACCTGCCTCTCGTTCCCATGGAGGAGCTGAAGACCAAGTACTACATCCGGTTCGCGGTGGCCGACCGCTCGGGCGTGCTCGCGGCTATGGCGGGCGTGTTCGCGCGCCACAACGTGAGCCTGTACTCGGTCGTGCAGCGCGGCAAGAAGGAGGGCGGCTCGGTCGACCTCGTGTACGTGACGCATACCGCATGCGAGAAGGACATCCGTGCCGTTTTGGCTGAAATCGCCTCGTTCGACGACGTGCTGCGCGGCGAGCCTTCGCTCATCCGCGTGGAGGACTAGCCGATGGCAGGCGGAGCGGAGCGCATCGGCCTGATCCTCGATTGCGACGGGACGCTTCTCGACTCGATCGGGGCTTGGCACGAGGCCGAGGCGACCGTTGCGCAGAGCGGGGGCGTTACGCTTTCGAAAGCGGAGCGCGACGAGTTGAACACCTTGACGTTGCCCGAGGCGGGAACGTTCTTCCATGAGTGCTTCGGCATCGGGAGAAGCGCACGGGACGTGGTCGAGCGCATCAACGAGTTCATGCTCGATTATTACCGTGAACGTTCCGAAGCGCGTCCGGGCGCGTTCGAATTCGTTCGCGAGCTGCACGAACGGGGGGCCGCCGTCACGGTCGCTTCGTCGAGTCCGCAGGTGTTTTTGCAGGCGGGACTTGGCCATACGGGGTTTCTGCCCTTCATCGATGCGGTCGTGTCGGTCGATGATGTGGTCGGGTCGAAGCGAGATCGGGCCATATTCGACCACTGTCGCGCCCTTATGGGGACAGATGCTGCGTTTACCTGGGGATTCGATGATTCCGTCTACGCGCTCGTCACCATGACGGACGCCGGGTACCGTACCGTGGGCGTTCTCAGCTCCGACTTATGCGGCTCGCGCACCGAAATGGCCGAGGTGGCCGATCTGGTAATCGCCGGTTTCGAGGAGCTTGACGCTGCGCGTTTCCTGCAGCTTGTTGCGCGCGGCTAGTCCCAGGGGTCGCGCTCGAACAGCGGGGGCTCATCGTGGCGGTCCGAATAGGGGTCGTAGCCGTCGTCGTCCTCGGTCTCTGCGCGCAGATAAGGGGCGGCGGAAGCGGTTTTCCGTGCGGGGGCCGCCTGTTCGGGCTCGCCTGCTCCGTTCCCATGGGCATGCACTGCGCGGGTGGGCTCGTAGCGCACCGTTCCCGCTCGCTTGCGGTTTCGAGCGCCTGTGGGCAGGGTCTCCCTTTCGTGCGAGCCGTCTCGACCGTCCGCTTTGGCGGAGCTCTCATCGCTTCGCCTGGAGCCTTCATCGCTTCGCTCGGAGCCGTTCTGCTCGCTCGATTTGCCGGCATCTTCGCTGCCTGGGGCATCGCCCGCATGCGCGATGTCGTAGGGCGTGGTCTGGTACACGTAGTAGTTGAGCCAGTTCGTGTACAGCAGCTGGGCGTGCGCGCGCCACGTCGCGCGAGGCTCGGCTGCGGGGTCGTCGTGAGGGAAGTAGTGGCGCGGCAGGGGCGTGCCCCGCCCTTGCGCACGGTCGCGTTCGTATTCCGCTTTCAGCGTTCCCGCGTCGTACTCCGGGTGGCCGAAAACGAAGAAATGCCTGCTGTCCGTGCTTTTCGCCAACAGAACGCCCGCCTCGTCGGAGCGCGCGACCACCTCGAGGGCCGGATGTACCGCGATGTCATCCTCGCGCACTTCGGTGTAGCGCGAATGGGGAGTGGCGAACTCGTCGTCGAAGCCGCGCACCCACGGAGAGGTCTTCTTCACCAGGCGATGCGGGAACACGCCGAACATCTTGAACCCCAGGTCGTGCTTGGGGATACCGTAGTGATAGTAGATCGCGGCCTGAGCCCCCCAGCAGATGTGCAGCGTGGAGTGGACGTTCGTTCTCGACCATTCCATGATGGAGCAGAGCTCGCTCCAGTAGTCGACGTGCTCGAAATCGAGCGTTTCGACCGGAGCGCCGGTGATGATCATGCCGTCGAAGTGCTGGGCCTTCACCTCGTCGAAGGTGCGGTAGAACGCGGCAAGGTGCTCTTCGGGCACATTCTTCGCTCGATGGCTGGCCGTTTGCAGAAAGGCGACCTCTATTTGCAGCGGGGTGTTCGACAGCTTGCGCATAATCTGCGTTTCCGTGGCGATCTTCGTGGGCATGAGGTTGAGCAGCGCGAGCTTCAGCGGGCGGATATCCTGGTGGATAGCGCGAAACTCCGTCATGACGAAGATGTTCTCGCTCTCGAGTATGTCGGTCGCCGGCAGCGCGTCGGGAATCCTGATGGGCATGGCCTCCCCTTTCATCGCCCCAATGATAACGCAACGCGCCCTGTGCGCGGAGCGGAGTCAACACAGCCGGCGATAAGCGCAGAGGGTCGAAGCGACAACGCTGTCGTAGCACCTGCGGTGCAAGTTATTGCCGCCAACCAAATCGAAAACAAGAAGCGGGAAGCCCTCCGTGGCGTTTTGCCGCCAAAGTCTATGTCAGGAGAAATCGATGTCTCGCAAGTCGAGTTTTAGGAAAGCAGAGCAATACCCGGTTTGCAGCCCAGTGTTTTCACGGCCTTCTGAACCGTGCTGAAGAAAGGATTGCCTGTCGAGAAAAGGGCCTTGTAGAGCCCGTCACGGGTGATGCCCGTGTCTTTGGCTTTGGATTATGCCACGTGTTCGGGCAATATCTCCGAGCGCAGCAGATACGAGTGCGAGATCGCCGCTATCGAGTGCCGCATTGAAGTAAGCGACAACGTTCTCGTCTGTCTTGAGGAGCTCGGCCGCATCGTACGTCACCGTCCTCTTCATCCCGCCGTCCGCCCCCATTCGCGCTGCCCTCTTCATCCCGCCGTCCGCCCCCATTCGCGCTGCTCGTTGAGCTTCTTTCTTTGTCGCTATCGCCGATGACCTCCAAGCGACCTCCAAGATGTTCCAGGCCATTTGCGTATC
>CAUVMU010000025.1:0-10758 GCA_963552775.1 uncultured Eggerthellaceae bacterium
TCAGGTTCAGGTGGCCGTCGACGCGCTCGGCGGTGACAACGCTCCCGACGTGGTGCTCGCCGGGGCGGAGCGCGCGCTTTCATCCGACGAGGGGTTAAGCGTCGTTCTGTGCGGTCCGGCCGGCGTCGTCGAGCCGTTCGCGGCTTCCCACGCGCGCTGCACGGCCCAGCCGACTACGGAGTTCATCGATATGGGCGAGCATCCGGCTCAGGCCGTGCGCAAGAAGAAGGATTCGTCCATCGTCGTGGGCTGCCGTCTGGTGAAGGAGGGTGCGGCCGCCGGCTTCTATTCCGCTGGCTCGACCGGTGCCTGCCTCGCTGCGGCGACGCTCGTCATGGGGCGCATCAAGGGCGTGGCGCGTCCTGCGCTCGCAACGGTCGTCCCGTCGCCCGTCCGCCCGGTAATCTTGTGCGACGTCGGCGCGAACGCCGACTGCAAGCCCGAGTATTTGGTGCAGTTCGCCCAGATGGCAAGCGTATACGCTGAACAGGTCCTCGGCATTGCCTCGCCGCGCGTCGGACTTTTGAACATCGGCGAGGAGGAGACGAAGGGCTCCCAGTTCGCCCTGGCCGCCCATGAGCTCCTTCGTCGCGACATGGCGAATTTTGCGGGCAACGCCGAGGGACGCGACATCATGGGAGGGTCCTTCGACGTCATCGTCACGGACGGATTCACGGGCAACGTGGCGCTCAAGACGCTCGAGGGAACGGCGAAGGTGCTGTTCGCTGAGCTGAAGGGTGCGTTTTCGGCCACGCCCGTCACGAAGTTCGGGGCGCTCGCCGTCAAAGGCGGCCTCAAAGAGCTCAAGCGCAAGGTCGATCCCGACACCTACGGCGGCGCCCCCCTGCTCGGCGTGCGCGGCGCGTGCATCGTCGGTCACGGTTCGTCGAACGAGCGCGCGATATGCAACGGCGTGCTCACTGCGGCGAACGTGGTGCGCGCCGATCTGTGCGGTCGCATCGAGCAAACGGTTTAGTCACGGCTTGCGCTCGCGACACCCCGTACGCGGGGCGCGATGTGATACAGTGAGAACGTGCCCTGCGTTCGTGCGGGGCCGCTTCGCGTTATGCGAATAGCTTGGTCGACACGCGCAGGCATGCGCGTTCCGGCCAGATTGATTCGCCTTCTACATCTTTGCTTCGAAGAGAGGACGGCATGAACCTTAGCGAAGAACAGCAGCGTAAGCTGAAACGGACTCAGACCATCGTCCAGTACCGTTTCAAGAACGAGGAATATCTGCTTTCGGCTATCACCCATCCTTCGGCGACCGAGGGTCGCTCGGTCAAATACTCCTACGAGCGCCTCGAGTTCCTTGGTGACAGCATCTTAGGCGCGCTCATCGCCTCCGAAGCTTTCCATCGGTTCCACGAGCTCGACGAAGGGGGGCTTACGCGCATCAAGGTGGCGCTCGTCTCAGGCGCGAGCCTGGCCGACGTGGCGAACTCCATCGGTTTCGCCGACATCATCGTGTTCGGCTCGTCGGAGACGGGCACGGGCAAGCGCGGGCTCCATTCGGCGTTGGAGAACGTCTACGAGGCCATCGTGGCTGCCCTGTACCTCGACGGGGGAGTGGAGGTCGCTCGCGAGTTCGTCCAGCGCACGCTCGTACCGCGCATGTCCATCGACATGGCGCGCGAGCCGGAGAACCCCAAGAGCGCTCTGCAGGAAAAGCTCCAGGAGGACGGCATCACCCCCACGTACAAGCTTGTCGAGACCCAGGGCCCGCCGCACGACCGCACGTTCGTGGCGCAGGTGTTCGCCGGCACTCAGGGCCTTGCGCGCGGCACGGGCCGCACGAAGAAGGAGGCCGAAAGCCAGGCGGCCAAGAGTACGCTCGCGCGCCTCGGCGAGTTCTTCGGCATCGGCATGGACGAGCGCGCCCGCGCCGAGAAGGCCGCCGAAGCTGCCCAGGAGAAAGCCGAGAAAACCCTGGCCGCAGCTCAGGCGAAAGCCGAGAAGACCGTCGCCGTCGCCATGGCGAAGGCCGACAAGGTTACGGCGACCGCCCAGGCGCGTGCCGAGAAGGCCGCCAAGCGCGCGGCCGAGCGCGAACGCCGCCGCAACGCCGATTCGGGACAGGACTAGGCCCACCGCATGCATCTGAAATCGCTCGTTCTCAAAGGGTTCAAATCGTTCGCCGACCGCAGCGCGCTCTCGCTCGAGCCGGGCGTCACGGCCGTCGTCGGTCCGAACGGTTCGGGTAAGTCGAACATATCGGACGCCGTTCTCTGGGTGCTCGGGGAGCGCAACGCCCGTCACCTGCGCGGACAAGCCATGGAGGACGTGATCTTCTCGGGGTCCTCGGCGCGCAAGCCCGTGTCGGTCGCCGAGGTCGAGCTTGTGCTCGACAACTCCGACGCCACGTTGCCCCTCGATTTCGACGAGGTGTCCATTGCGCGGCGCATGTACCGCAGCGGCGAATCGGAATACTTGATCAACGGCGTCCTCGCGCGCCGCATGGACGTGCTCGATATCCTGCACGATACGGGTATCGGCACCGGGACGCATTCCATCATCTCGCAGGGCAGCCTCGACACCATCCTCCAGTCGCGCCCCGAGGATCGCCGCGCGCTCATCGAGGAGGCCGCGGGCGTGCTCAAGCACAAGCAGCGCAAGGAGAAGAGCGCCCGCAAGCTCGAGGCCATGGACAACCATCTCGCTCGCGTCCGCGACGTGACCGCCGAGGTTTCACGCCAGCTCGGCCCGCTCGAGCGCAAGGCGAAGCGCGCCCGCGAGCATCAGGCGGCGACCGCGCGCCTCTCCGAGGTGCGCCTCGCGTTGGCCGTGGACGATTTGCGCACGCTCCAGCGGGCGTGGGACGCCGCTCTTGCGGCCGAGCGCGCCCTTGACGACGAAGTGGCCGCCAAGCGCGAGATCGTCGCGTCGAGCGAGCGCAAGGTCAACGACCTGCAGGAGCTCATCCGCCGCGAATCGTCGGGGGCGGGCGAGTTGGCGAAGAGCCAGCGCCGCGCCGCCCAGGTCTCGGAGCGCCTCGACTCGTGCGAGATGCTCGTGCGCGAGAAACGCCGCGCAGCCCGCGACTACGAAGCCGACGTGAGCATCGCGCTCGACCAGGCCGCCGCGAAGCGCGCTGCGGCTCTGATCGAGCGAGACGAGGCTGCAGCGCAGCTCGACGAAGTGCTCGCGGCGTATCGGGAGGCCGAGGCCAAGACGGCGGCGCTTGCTGCCGAGCGAGTCGCAGCGGTCGAGCGCCGCCGCGCCGTGGAGCACGCGATCGAGACCGGCCAGAGCGCCATCCGTGTGCTCGAGCGCGACCTGGACGAATCGCGTCGTCGCCAGGGAGCCGTGAAGGAGGACCTTGCCGGGGAACTCGCGCACGAGCGGCTGATCGACGCGCGCGCCGCCGAGCTCGACACCGATCTGGTCCGCGCCCGCGACGAGCACGCTGCGAGCGTCGAGGCGCTCCGCGTTGCCGAGCAGGCCCGCGCCGCGTGCGTCGAGCGCGAGCAGATCGCCCAGGAAGCCCTCGCCGCCGCCCTTGCGCGCCGCGACGAGGCTCGCGTGCTCCACGACGCGGCGCGCGACGAGGTGCGTTCCGTCGAGTCGGAAGCCCGTGCGCTCGAACAGGCGCTGCGTGCGAGCCGCAGCGACGACCCGGCGCTTCTGTGGGTGCTCGACAACGCCGAGCGCTTCGAGGGCCCGCTTGTTCCGCTCTCGCAGGCTATTCGCGCCCCCCAGGGCATGGAGCTCTTAGTCGAGCGCCTGCTCGGAGACGACCTCTCGGCGCTACTCGCGCATGATGGATCCGCAGCTTCGAACGTGGCGCGCGCACTCATCGATGAAGGCCGCGCCGGCGATGTTTCCGTGGTGCCCCTCGCCGAGGCGCGTACCGTGCCGGCCCGTGCGGCGTCGGCCCGCTCATGCGCGCAGGGGCGGGCGCTCATCGACGAGCTCTCGTTCTCCTCCGATGTCGCGCCCGCCGTCGAAGCCCTGCTCGGCGATGTGGTTGTATGCGATACCTGCGACGAGGCTTTTCGGGCGCACGGGGCGGACGGGTCCGGTCTGCGCTTCGCCTCGCTCGACGGATGCGTCCTGTACCCCAGCGGCAAGGCGCGCGTGTTCGGCGCCGTCGAAGCCGCCCATGAGGGTGTTCTCGCCCATGAGCGCCGTCTCGAGGAGCTTGCCGCCCGCAGTGCCTCCCTTACGGCTCGCGTGCGCGTCTGCGAACAGGATGCCGCCGCCGCCGAGGAAGCCTATCGTGCGGCCCAGGCGGCCAGCCTTCAGGCCAGTCAGGAGCTCGCGCGCCAGCGCGGCATCGCCCAGGCGGCAGCCTCCGATGCAGAGCGCGCCGAGCGCAAGCTCTCCTCGTTCGTCCGGGAGGCCGCAGATGTGAAGGAGCGCCTCGAGCGCGCCCGCAAGAAGGTCTCCGATTTGCGTCCCGTCGTCGACGAGGTCGCGGCCCGCACGGCCGAACTCGAGTCGGCGGTCACGGCGGCGCGCGAGGAGCACGCGACGGCGACCGAGGACGTCGTGCCGCTGCGCCGCGAGGTCGCCCGTTTGAACGACGAGCTCAACGCCGCGAACCTCGCTCAGGCGACGCTCTCCGAGCGGCGCACCTATGCCGAGCGCATCGTCCTCGCCCGCGAACGCGAGATCGCCGCTTCCGACGCCCGCGACGCCGCCTCGCGCGACACGTTGCTGCTCAAGCGTGCGGCCCAGCGTCGTGCCGAACCGCTGCTCGCCGTCCTCGAGCTCGTGTCCGCATCGTTGCGCGAGCGTGCACGCACGCTCGAGGAGGCCCTGCTCGCTTCCGAGAGCACCGCGAACGGCTTCCACGCCTCGGCCGCCGAGGCCCGCAGTGCCGCTTGCGCGGCCCACGACGCCCTCGACGAGGCCAATGCGCGCATGACGCAGGCGCGGATCGACAAAGGACGTCTGGAAGTCCAGGTCGAGGCTGCGGTCTCCGTGATTGTGCACGACTGCGGCGTTCCCCTCGATCGGGTCGAGAACGAGCCCGTCCTCGAGGACCGCCCCGCCTTCGAGGACGAGGCCTTCCGCCTTACGAAGCGCATCAAGGCCATGGGCGCGGTCAATCCCGATGCCGCTGCCGAATACGAGCAGGTCAAAACGCGGTTCGACTATCTCTCCGCCCAGCTTTCCGACATGGAGCAGGCCCGCCGCGCGCTCGAGCGCATCGTGCGGGTCATCGACCGGCGTATGAAGGACGACTTCATACGCACGTTCGACCAGGTCAACAAAAACTTCGCCGAAACGTTCGCCGTGCTGTTCCCCGGAGGGACCGCCGAGCTTACGCTCGCGGACCCCGATGACGTGGAGCATTCGGGCGTGGAGGTGACGGCCCAGCCGCGCGGTAAGCGCATCACGAAGATGATGCTCATGAGCGGCGGCGAGAAGTCGCTCACGGCGTTGGCCCTGCTCTTCGCCGTGTACCGCATCCGCAAGACGCCGTTCTACATCCTCGACGAGGTGGAGGCCGCGCTCGACGACACGAACCTGCGCCGTCTCGTGGCGTATGTCGATTCTTTGCGACATGGGACGCAGCTCATCATGATCACGCACCAGCGCCGTACCATGGAGATGGCCGACGTCCTCTTCGGGGTTTCGATGCAGGCGGACGGCGTGACGAAGGTCGTTTCCCAAAAGCTCGAGCACGCGCTCAGGCATGCCGAATAGACGGGTGGTTTGACATGGGATTGTTAGGACGCTTCACCGAAGGCCTCACGAGGTCGCGCGAACGGCTGAAGGAGCAGATGAACGTCCTGCTCGACCGGGGTCCCGACCTGGACGAGGGCTTCTGGGAGGGCTTGGAGGAGACGCTCATCCTCGCCGACGTGGGAGGTCAGGCAGCACTTGACATTGTCGAGGGCCTGCGCGATACGGCTGCCCGCCGAGCTCTTCCCGACGCCTACGCCGTACTCGATCTGCTGAACGATCGTATCGCCGAAACGTTCGCGCCCGGCGGCGAGGACGTTTTCTCAGAAGGTGCGGCCGTGGTGCTGTTCGTGGGCGTGAACGGGTCGGGCAAAACCACAACGGTGGGCAAGATCGCCAAGCGCTCGCACGAAGAGGGCCGCACCGTCGTGCTCGGCAGCGCCGATACGTTCCGCGCTGCGGCCATCGAGCAGCTCGAGGTGTGGGCGCGCCGCGCCGACGTGGAGATATGCTCGCGCGAACGCGGCAGCGACCCGGCGAGCGTGTGCTACGACACCATCGAGCGCGCCGAGCGGATCGGCGCCGACCTCGTGCTCATCGACACGGCCGGACGCCTGCATACTTCGGCCGACTTGATGCGCGAGCTGGGAAAGGTGGTCAACGTGGTGCGCAAGCGCTCGAAGGCGCCCGTGTACACGGTGCTCGTCATCGACGCTACCACCGGGCAGAACGGCTTGTCCCAGGCGCGCGAGTTCAACGCGGCGCTCGCCCTCGACGGTGTGGTCGTCACGAAGCTCGACGGCACGGCGAAGGGGGGAATCGCGCTTGCGGTCTCCCACGAACTGGGGCTTCCCGTTCTTAAGCTCGGTGTGGGCGAGGGCATGGACGACCTGAAGGATTTCGACGCCCACGAGTATGCGCAAGGCCTCGTCGGCGATTTCGACGAACGGTCCGCGCGCGCCGACGACGCGACCGTCCGATAAGCAAGGAGCGACTATGTTCGAGAACCTTTCCGATAGGCTGCAATCCGTATTCTCGGGGCTGCGCGGCAAAGGCCGCCTGACCGAGAAGGACATTTCCGAGGCCATGCGCGAGATCCGCATGGCGCTGCTCGAGGCCGACGTGAACTTCAAGGTGGTTAAGGACTTCACGACGGTCGCTACGGCTCGCTGCATGCAGGCCGAGGTGCTTGATTCCCTCACGCCGGCCCAGAACGTGGTCAAGGTGGTGCTCGAGGAGCTGACGCGCCTGCTCGGCGAGACCGACGCGAAGCTCTCCCTTGCGCCGAACCGCATTCCCAACGTCATCATGCTCGTCGGCCTTCAGGGCTCGGGCAAGACCACGGCTGCGGCCAAGCTCGCCTACCTGTTGAAGCAGCAGAACCACAATCCCCAGCTCGTGGCATGCGACGTCTACCGCCCTGCTGCAGCCGATCAGCTCGAGACGCTCGGCGGCGAGATAGGCGTGGGGGTTTTCCGCGGCGACGGGGCCGATCCGGTGGCTATCGCGCGCGGCGGCGTTCAGACCGCCATCGACAACCTGCGCGATGTGGTCATCATCGACACGGCGGGCCGTTTGCACGTCGACGAGGCTATGATGACCGAGGCGGAGAACATCAAGGAGGCCGTGAATCCCGACGAGATCCTTATGGTCGTCGATGCCATGACCGGTCAGGACGTCGTGAACGTCGCGAAGGCCTTCGCCGAACGCGTCGACTTCGACGGCGTCATCATGTCCAAGATGGACGGTGACGCCCGCGGCGGCGGCGCCCTGTCCGTACGCGAGGCGACCGGCAAGCCCATCAAGTTCATCTCCTCGGGCGAGAAGCCCGATTCGCTCGAGGCCTTCCACCCCGACCGCATGGCGCGCCGCATTCTGGGCATGGGCGATATGGTCAGCCTTATCGAGAGTGCCGTGAAGGTCCAGAAGGAGGAGGTCCAGAAGGAGGAGGCCGAGCGCCTGCTGCGCGCCGACCTCAACCTCAACGACTTTTTGGACATGAACCGCCAGATTCGCAAGATGGGCGGCCTGTCGAAGCTGGTGAGCGCCCTTCCGGGCGGCGACAAGGCCATGGCGCGCGGTCAGGTGGATGAGGGGGCTCTCGACCACATGGAGGTCATCATCAACTCCATGACCGCCGCCGAGCGCCTTAAGCCCGACCTGCTCAACGGGAGTCGCCGCGCGCGCATCGCGGCGGGAGCGGGCGTTACGGTGACCGAGGTCAACCAGTTGATGAAGAAGTACGGCGAGGCTCGCAAGATGGTGAAGCGCATGATGCCCGCCATCGAGGAGCGCGCCCCGAAACGCGGCAAGAAGCAGAAGAAGGGCTCGAAGAAGTCGAGTGCGCGCCGGCTGCGCATGCCCGGGCCTCCCGGCGTGGGCGGTGTAGGCGGCGTGGGCCTCGACGATTTGAAGAAGATACAGGACCTTATGAAAGACTAGCGCGCTTCCCGACAGGTTCTGCTCGCGTGCCCTGCTCGCCCTGTGTTTTTTTCGTCGGAGGTCGCTCGTTTTCGACGGGTTGCGCACGTGCGCGCTACAATTGCACAATCGTTGCTTGCCAAACGGACCGCAGGGCCGTATCATAAGCAACTGCTGTTTTGCGTACAGGAATAAAAGGAGCTCATCTTCATGGCAGTCAAAATTCGCCTTGCCCGTCACGGCGCCAAGAAGCGCCCGTACTACCGCATCGTCGTGGCCGACTCCCGCGCCCGCCGCGATGGCCGCTTCATCGAAGAGATCGGCCGCTACAACCCGTGCGTCGAGCCTTCGTTCGTGTCGTTCGACGACGAGCGCCTGAAGTACTGGGTCGCCTGCGGTGCCCAACCCACCGACACCGTCGCCCGCCTCATGAAGAGCGCCGGCAAAGACGCCTAACCATCATGGCCGATCAAGTCCAAGAACTCGCGGGTCTTGTCGAGTGCGTCGTGCGCCCGCTTATCGAGTTCCCCGATGAGCTGGAGGTGTCCTCCTACGCGACCGAGGACGGGTCCGTCGTGGTCGAGGTTCGGGTCAACGAGGAGGACGCTGGCAAGGTCATCGGCCGTCAGGGTCGCGTGATCAAGTCCGTCCGCACGCTCGCCCGCGCCGCCGCCTCCCGTACCGATACACGGGTCGAAGTGGAGATCATCGAGTAGATGCGCGCCTGGGCCGATGTCGCCGTTCTGGCGAAAACAAGGAACCTGAACGGGGGGTTCGTTGCGAAAAGCGCAGCGGGCCTTCCTTTTTTGTTGGAGCCGGGCACAGAGGTGGCCCTCGTGCCGCCCGTACTCGATGCGCCGCGCCGCGCTCGTGTTGAGGCGATCGAGCGGCGCGACGAGCGCACGGCCTTTGTGCTGTTGTCGGGCATCGACGACATCGCTGTAGCGAAGGCCCTCGTGGGGTGCCACCTTCTCGCACGGCGCGATGACATCGATTGGTCCGCGCTCGATCAGCTCCCCGCATCCTGGGAGGGCTGGACGGTGCGCGATGTCGTCCACGGCGATCTAGGGGCCGTGTCCTCCATCATCGAGAACCCTGGGCAGGCGCTCATCGCCGTCGCGCGCCCCGATGGGTCGGGGGAGACGCTCATCCCCGTCGTCGACGAGTTCATCCGCACGGTCGACGTCGATGAGCTCCTGATCGAGGTCGGCGTGCCCGAGGGCCTGCTCGACCTGTAACCGTCCGTCAAGGAGCCGTCGTGATCATCGAAACGCTCTCGACTTTCCCCGATATGTACGCCTCCGTTATGGGGACTTCGATGATGAAGCGCGCCCAGGACAAGGGGATTCTCGATTTCTGCGCGTACGATCTGCGCGACTGGACCCACGACCGCCACCGTACGACCGACGACGACCCTTTCGGCGGCGGTGCCGGGCTCGTCATGAAGTGCGAGCCTTTGTTCGAGGCGTACGAGGCCCTTTGCGGTATCGAACCCGTGACGCCGCGCGGATCTTTTCCCAACGAACAGCCGCGCACGGGCCCGGCTCCGCGCCATACGGACGATGTGCGCCCGAAGGTCGTCTTCCTCACGCCGTGCGGGCGCCCCTTCGACGATGCGCTTGCCGCCGAGCTCTCGCGGGAGGAGCGCCTCCTGTTCATCTGCGGTCACTACGAGGGGATAGACGAGCGGGCCTACGCTTTGGCCGACTACTGCATTTCACTCGGAGACTACGTGCTGACGAGCGGCGAGCTGGCATCCATGGTCGTCATCGACGCCGTGGTGCGCAAGATCGACGGTGTGCTCGGTGCGCCCGACGGAGCCTTCGACGAGAGCTTCGTCTCGGGTCTGCTCGAGTACCCCCAGTACACGCGTCCCGCCGATTTCCGCGGTGCGAAGGTTCCCGCAGTGCTGCTGTCGGGCGACCACGAGGCCGTTGCGCGCTGGAGGCGCGAGCGCAGCCTCGAGCGCACGGCTCAGCTGCGTCCCGATCTGCTCGAACGCGCCCCGCTTTCGCCCTCTGATTGGGAATTTCTGAAATGTTGCACGCGGGATGGGCCGGGGTCTGCGCAAGCGCTATCATAGGTGCTTGCGGCGCGCTTGCGCGCCCGCGTTCCCACCGCGCATCGAAAGGACGTCGCCTTCATGGATTCAGGGCAGCACGCTGAGAAAACGCAGCCTCGTCTGGCGCGAAGGCTCTTGAGCTTCGTCACCATGGTCGTGTTCGTCCTGGTGTTCTCCTGGGCGCTCCACGCATTCGTGTTCCAGCCGTACAAGATTCCCTCGGGCTCCATGGAAACGACGATCATGACCGGCGATATGCTGTTCTCCGAAAAGATAAGCTACTACCTCCGCGACCCCGAACCGGGCGACATCGTCACGTTCGCCGACCCCGAGCTGCCGGGCCGCACGCTGATCAAGCGGGTCATCGCTACGGGCGGCCAGACGGTCGACCTCGTCGACGGCAAGGTCGTCGTCGACGGGACGGTCCTCGACGAGCCCTACACCGACGGCAAGCCTTCCTATCCGCTCGATACGAGCGCGCGGGGCGTGGCCGTGTCGTATCCTTACACCATACCCGTAGGGTCGCTGTGGCTTATGGGGGACAACCGCACGAATTCCCAGGATTCACGCTATTTCGGTGCGGTTTCGAAGACGAGCGTCACAGGCCGCGCGCTGGCGGTGTACTGGCCCCTCGAGAGCAT
>CAUVMU010000026.1:0-10634 GCA_963552775.1 uncultured Eggerthellaceae bacterium
GGTCGCGGTCGTCTTCGTTGCCGCGCCGGTGTGGAAGTCCGTACGCGCCGCTCTGCACCCGCGCTTTGCCCCGTTGCGCTCCGAGTGAGCGGCGTGCGCGGCTTTCCGTTTGCGACGTGCTCGCGAGCGGTTTCCCGAAAACGGCCCGGTTCGTTCAGCGGACGGAACCTTGGTGCTCTATGGGCGCCTCGGGGGAGGTGGGCGCATCTTTTGCGCACCCGTCCTCGCCGTCCTGCTCCTCGGCGGATTCCTCCACGTAGATGCCCTCCTGCTTGAAGACGGTCGCGAAGGTCATGAAGAACACCTTGAGGTCGAGGGCGAAGCTCATATGGTCGACGTAGTAGACGTCGAGTTTGAGCCGCTCGCGCCACGGCAGGGAATTGCGCCCGTACACGGCCGCATATCCGGTGACGCCCGGCTTCACTTCGAGCTTGCGCCCCTCGTCCCCACGGTAGAGCTCGGTTTCCCGGCGCAGGTCGGGGCGCGGGCCCACGACGCTCATGTCGCCTTTGAGCACGTTGAGGAACTGGGGGAACTCGTCGAGGCTCGTCTTGCGCATGAAAGCTCCTATACGGGTCATACGCGGGTCGTCGGCGCCGTTGTAGGTGGACCCGTCCTCCATGACCAGGTCGGGAGCGTTCACGCGCATGGAGCGCAGCTTGTACATGACGAAGTCGCGTCCGCCCTTGCCTACGCGTTCGGCGTTGTAGAACACAGGCCCTTTATCCTCGGCATGAATCATGACGCCGAGGACGGCGATTAGCACCAGGACGAACGGAAGGGCGATGATGCCGACGACGAGGTCGCAGCAGCGCTTGCCGAAACGCCGGTACATCACGCGATTCCGTGTCGGTCGAGGTCGGATACGGCCGCGAGCAGGGCGTCGCAGACCAGGTCGATGTCCCCGTCGGCGAGCAGGGTGTGCAGGGGCAGGGTAATCTCGTTCTCGAACTGGGCGAGCGCGTTCGGGAAGTCGGCGATATCGAATCCGAGCGCGCGGTAGGCGCTCATGAGGGGCAAAGGCTTGTAGTGAACGTTCGCCGCGATGCCCTCGTCAGCGAGTTTTTCGATGACGGCGTTGCGGAAGGCGGCGCTGCGCCCGTCGAGACGCGCGAGCATGAGGTGTCCGCTCGACGCGAAGCCGCCCGCCGAGGCCGCCTCTGCCGCGCGCAAGCGCGCCGCTTCGTCGTCGGTCAGGGTGGCGGGTTCGCGCTCCTTCGATTCGTCGAGCGCATAATGCCTGATAAGGCTTACGTCGCTTCCCGCAAGGTTTCGCTCGTAGCGTGCGACGAGCGCGCGGCGGCGGGAAAGCAGGTCGGGATAGCGCGCGAGCTGGGCAAGGCCTATCGAGGCCATGATGTCGGTCATGTTGCACTTCCATCCGGGGAACGCAACGTCGTACTCCCAGGAGCTCAAGCGCGTTTTCGAGAGCGCGTCCTTGGTCTGCCCGTGCAAGGACAGCAGCATGATCCGGTCGTACATTGCCTCATCGTCGAGGGTTCCCGGGCGCCAGGTGAGCGCTCCGCCTTCGGCGGTGGTGAGGTTCTTTACGGCATGGAAGGAGACGGCTGTGAAATCGGCCGTTTCCCCGGTCGTCTTCCCATGGCGGCACGCCCCTAAGGAGTGGGCCGCATCGGCGATAACCGGCACGCGCGAAAAGGTTTCCTGCAGGTCGTTTGCGGGCTTCCAGGCACTCGAGCGGGCGTCGAGCGCGTCGAGGAGGCGTTCATAGTCGACCATGAGCCCCGCGATGTCGACGGGGATGACGGCGCGGGTCCGCTCGTTGACAAGGCGTTCGAGCGCTGCGTAGTCCATCTCGTAGCTCTCGGGCGCCGTGTCGCAGAGCACGGGTGTCGCGCCGACGTGGCAGATGACCGAGGCCGACGCCGTGTAGGTGTAGGAGCTCGTGATCACCTCGTCGCCCGGGCCGATGCCGAGCACGCGCAGGGCGCATTCGAGCGCAGCGGTGGCGGAGCTCAAAGCCGCGGTCTTCTCCGTGCGCATGAAGGCCGACAGCTCGGTTTCGAAGCGTTTCGTTTTGGGGCCGGTGGTGATCCAGCCGCTTTCGAGGGCGTCGACGACCTCGTCGATTTCGGCTTGGGTTATGTCCGGTGGAGAGAACATAATGCGATGGTCGCTCACGGATGCTCCTCGTCTTCTGCGGAAACGCTCGTCGTGATGTATCAGTATAGGGTTCGCGCAGGCCCATCGAGCAAACTGCGTATCAAATTCACGATAGCGCGGTACGAGCGTGCCTGGTCGAAGCGTTCTTCGGCAACCGTGCGTGCACGGTTGCCCTGGCGTGTGCGCGCGGGCGGGTTGCACGCCAGGTCGGCGAGCGCGCGTGCGAGGGCCGCAGGGTCCTCGGCTTCGACGTTGACGCCTACGTCCTCGCTCTCGATAAGCGCGCGGAACTCGAGGCTCGATCCGGTGTTGAGCGTGGGGTTCCCGCTTGCGAAGTAGTCGCCGATCTTCGTGACGATGCTCTGCGGCGCCGATTTCACGAGCGAGTTCACGACGATGTCCGATGCGCACAGGTACGCGGCCATGAGGTCGTAGGGGGCGTATCCGATGAAATCGACGGGCGCGTCGAGTGCGGCGGCGAGTTCTTGGAGCTTGGCACGGTCGGGACCGTCGCCGAGGATCTTCACGCGCAGCGCTGGCGCTGCAGGTTCGGCGGGCCCGCCGTGCCCGCGCGCCCCATCTGCGGTGGGCACGTCGCCCTCGAGCGCCCCATCTGCGGCGGGCCCGCCGTGCCCGCTTTCCCCGTGTCGCGCTTCGTCGTAGAGCGCCGCTGCGCGCACGAGCGTTGCGAGGTCGTAGCTGGCTCCGAGCGTGCCCGCGTAGGTCGCCCAGACCTCTCCTGCGGGCTTCGTTACATCGCCTGCGCGCTCGCGTGCCCCGCGATCGAAGTCGGACAGGTTGTTTCCCACATAGACGGTCAAACGATCGTAGGGGCGGTCTCGGTCGGCGCTGGGGCGAGCGGCGTACTCGTCGGAGGTGCCGACCGCCGCGTCGATGAGATCGTACACGCGTTTCGCGTCGCGCGCGAACGAGTAGAAGACGATGTCGCTGACGAGCGGGACGTTCACGACCATGCGCATGGCCTCGGGCCACAGGTCGTTGATGTCGGCTATGCAGGGGACGCCGGCCGTATGCGCCGCTTCGGCGCATACGCGTGCGACGTCGTTAGGGGGTATCTCGAAGTAGATGAGGTCATAGGCCGTATCGGGCGACGCGAAGCAGCGCTCGAAGTGCGCGCGCAGGTTCTTGGCCGCGCGCGCGTGACTGCGAATACGAGCGAGGTCGAGGTTGCGCTCATAGCCCGGTTCGTCGATGAAGACGATGCGGTAGGGCAGATTCCGGTAACATTCCCGTGAGGTGTCCCGGTGGGCTTTGTCCCAGTGCTGGAACGACGAGGTGATGAGCTCGACCTCGAAGCCCTCTTGTGCGAGCAGGGACGACAGCGCGCGGAACCGCGTGTAACCGCGCGTTTCGTCGCCGAGCTTCACGCCCATGGTGACCACGGCGATACGCGGTGGGCGGCCGGATGCGCTTGCGGCGGGTTGCGGCTGAGGGTGTTCAGGTGAATTCGTCATGGTGCGCAGTATAGCAAACGCCAAGCCCCCGCAAGGCCGCACCTTCTGTGAAGACCGCGCCTCCAAGTCATTGACGGCAGACGGGGAGGCAGATCTGCAGCGTCGGCGGCGAAACGTTGCGACCCGTGGAGTTAAACGCGCACGGCGGGGGTTTGCGCCGCTTCGCTATTCGACTTTGCGGCAAAGAGATATCTGTTTTATCGATATATTGGTTGAAGTGGGAAAACGCACGCAATCGTGTTGTGTGCGCTTTTTGGTCTCCCTTGTCAAAGTCCAAGGCCTCATGAATAATCCCTAGGGCGCGTCCACGGACGGCGCGCTTTATTCGAGACCAGGAGCAACTGCTCATGATAGAGTTACGGCACGTATCGAAAACCTACGGGAGGGGCCAGGACGGTCATGTCGCCCTCGATGATATCAGCCTTGTTATCGAAAAAGGCGATATCTTCGGCATTCTCGGCGCGTCGGGCGCGGGAAAATCCACGCTGGTGCGCTGTTTGAACCTGCTCGAGCGCCCCACCTCGGGCTCCATCGTCATCGACGGCGTGGACGTCACGAACTACACCGGCCGCAACCTGCTCGCGCTGCGCGAGTCGGTGGGTATGATATTCCAGAATTTCAGCCTGTTCCAGCAGCGCACCGTTCTGGGCAACGTCATGTTCCCCTTGGAACTGCGCCGCCAGGCGCGGCGTGCACGGGAGGAGCGCGCTCGCGAGCTGCTCGACGTCGTGGGGCTCGCCGGGCTTGAGAACCGCTATCCCAGCCAGCTTTCCGGCGGGCAGCAGCAACGGGTCGCCATCGCCCGCGCGCTGGCCAACGAAGCGAAGGTCATGCTGTGCGACGAGGCCACGAGCGCGCTCGACACCCGTACGACCGTGTCGATCCTTGAGCTGCTCAAGCGCATCAACGCCGATTTCGGGGTCACGATGGTCGTCATCACGCATGCGCTGACGGTCGCCGAATCCATCTGCAACCGCATAGCCGTCATCGACGGCGGCCGCATCGTCGAGCAGGGCCGATGCGACGACCTGTTCCGCAACCCGCAAAGCGACGCGCTGCGCGAGCTTTTGGCCAGTAACCCACAGGCCCGCGCATTCGCCGCGCGCGCTGCCGCCGAAACGGCGACCGAAGGGGGGATCTAGCATGGAAGCGGCTCAGGCGTTCTTTGCGAAGTACGGCGCGCTGCTGCTCGATGGCAGCATCGATACCATTGTCATGACGGGGGCGGCCACGCTGTTCGCCTACGTTATCGGCATTCCCCTAGGCGTGCTGCTCACCGTGACCGCACCGGACGGCTTGCGTCCGAATCGCCTGGTCAACACGATACTCGGATGGCTGGTGAACATCGGGCGCTCCGTGCCGTTCATCGTGCTCCTCGTCGCCGTCATCCCGCTTACCCGCCTCATCGTGGGAACCTCGCTCGGCGTGCCGGGAGCCGTCGTGCCGCTCGTCATCGCTGCTGCGCCCTTCGTCGCGCGCGTCGTCGAGCAGAGCCTTGCCGAGGTCGACGGGGGGCTTATCGAAGCCGCACAGAGTTTCGGCGCGTCGGATCTGCAGATCATCCGCAAAGTGCTGTTGCGCGAATGTACTCCCTCGCTCGTGCGCGGCGCAGCGCTCACGTTCGTGACGCTGTTCGGGTTCGCCGCCATGGCGGGTACCGTGGGGGCCGGCGGGCTCGGGGACATCGCTATCCGCTACGGCTACCAGCGCTACCAGACCGACGTCATGATCGCATCGGTCGTGCTGTGCGTCGTCATTGTGCAGGTGGTGCAGAGCATCGGCAACTCCCTTGCCCGCGCTATCGACCACCGCGGGTAAAGGTGGGGTAGGGACTGCGCGTTTCGGTCGCGCTAAAGGTCGCGCTAAACTATGCCATGCGCTTCTCTCGCCCGCGCACGTCGTGAGAATATGAGAAGATACGAGAACCCGTCCAGGTACGCGGGCGCGCACGACGAAAGGACCGACATGACGCTGAATCCCGAGCAGGATTTCGTGCTGAAGACCATCAAGAGCCGCGACGTGCACTTCGTACGGCTGTGGTTCACCGACGTGCTGGGCAACATGAAGTCGTTCGCCGTGAGCCCGAGCGAGATAGACAGCGCGCTTTGCGCCGGCATGGGCTTCGACGGGAGCTGCATCGCCGGGTTCGGCCCGGCCGAAGAGGCCGATATGCTGGCCTACCCCGACCCTTCGACGTTCCAGGTGCTGCCCTGGCGCCCCGAGTCGAACGCCGTGGCGCGCATGTTCTGCGACATCCGCCTGCCGAACGGCGACGCGTTCGACGGAGATCCGCGCCAGGTGCTCGCACGCATGGTCGATACGGCCGCCGACGCGGGGTTCGTGTTCAACATCGGTCCCGAGCTCGAGTACTACTACTTTGCCGACGACCGGGGCACCGAAGTGCTCGATCGGGGTGGCTACTTCGACCTGACGAGCCTCGATTACGCAAGCGATTTGCGTCGCGACACGGTGCTCACGCTCGAGCGCATGGGCGTGCCCGTGGAGTACTCCCATCACGAGAGCGGCCCCTCGCAGCACGAGATCGACCTGCGCTACACCGATGCGCTCTCCATGGCCGACGCTGTCATGACGTACAAGCTCGTCGTGAAGGAGATAGCCCTCGAGCACGGCGTGTACGCCTCGTTCATGCCCAAGCCCTTGGCCGCCTGCCCTGGCAGCGGCATGCACGTGCATCAGAGCCTGTGCGACTTCTCGGGAAACAACGTCTTCTCCGATGCGCACGACCCGCGCGGTTTCGGCCTCTCGCTCACGGCTCAGCGCTACATCGCCGGGCTCTTGAAATACGCGCCCGAATTCTGCCTGGTCACGAACCAGTACGTCAATTCGTACAAGCGCCTTGCCGCCGACGGGGACGCGCCCGCCTACGTATCGTGGGGGCGCAAGAACCGCTCGACGCTCGTGCGCGTGCCGGGGTACCGCCCCGACAGCGCCGAGGCCTGCCGGGTCGAGCTGCGCAGTCCCGATGCCGCCGCGAACCCCTACCTGGCGTTTGCGGTCATGCTCGCTGCGGGGCTTTCGGGCATCGAAGAGGGACTCGAGCTTCCCGATCCCATCGAGGATGCCAACCTGTTCGAGCACTCGCCGCGCCGCCTATCCGACCGCGGTCTGTCGCGTCTTCCGTCGAACCTCGGCGAGGCCGTGGACCGTTTCGAGGAATCGCGTCTCATGCGCGAAACGCTCGGCGGGCACATCCACGACTACCTGGTCCGCTCGAAGCGCGCCGAATGGGAAGATTACCAGCGCCATGTGTCGTCGTGGGAACTCGACCGGTTCCTGGCGGTGCTCTGATGCGCTGCACGAAGCGAGGGGGACGGCCATGAGGAAGCGCGTCGTGTTCGTCGCCGACAGCCTCGATAACGCGCACCGGTTCCAGCAGGTGCTCTCGCATCTCGACGTGGAGGTTGCGGCGGGTTCGACCGCGCAGATGGAGAAGCTGCTCGCTGCATCGACGTCGTTCGACCTCGTCGTGTTCGAGGCGCGCGGGGGAGCCCGCGCCTCGCTTGCGCGCGCCGAGGCGCTTCTGGAGGACCGGGACGCCGTGCTGCTGCTCATCGTCAACGAGGCCGACCTCGACGGCTTCGCGTTCCCGGCATCGCTTCCCTGCGACTTCGTGCTGCACGGGGCGGGGCAGGCCGAATGCGCCGCGCGCGTGCGCAAGCTGCTGCGCGCCTCCGAATCCGAGGATACCGCCGATCTTGTCGTGTGCGATTCCATGACCATCAACCTGGCCACGTACCAGGTATCCGTTGCGGGCGAGCCCGTCGACTTCACGTTCTTGGAGTACTCGCTCCTCGCATTTTTGGCGAAGCACCCCGGGCGCACGTTCTCGCGCGACGCCCTGCTCAAGCGCGTGTGGGGCTTCGACTACTACGGCGGGTCCCGCACGGTCGACGTGCACGTGCGGCGCATCCGCGCAAAACTCGGTCCCGATCTGGCGCAGCGGCTCGAAACGGTCCGCAGCGTCGGCTATCTTTGGAATGCCTGAGAAGGGGTTCCCTCCGCATTCCCTATGAGGAGAGGTGCTGCAGGGACGAAAGCGGTCCCTTGCTCGAAGGGAATCGGCTACACTGGTTGCACGTTCGACGGAAGGACCCTCATGCCCAAGACCATCGCCGTCATCGACGGCAACTCGCTCATGCACCGCGCGTTCCACGCGGTCCCGCCCTCGATGACGGCCCCCGACGGCACGCCGACCAACGCGGTGTTCGGCTTCATCGCCATGCTGCTCAAGTTCGTGGACGTCGCCGCTCCCGACGGCATCGTATGCGCCTTCGACGCGGGCAAGCCGCAGTTCCGCATCGAGGCGCTCGAGCAGTACAAGGCCCAACGCCCGCCCATGGACGATGCGCTGCGCGTGCAGTTCCCGCTTATCGAGAGCCTGCTTGAAGCGATGGACATTCCCGTGGTCAAGGTGAAGGGCTGGGAGGGCGACGATATTCTGGGCACGGTGGCTGCCCGCAACGAGTCGGTCGGCATGGAGACGCTGCTCGTGTCGGGCGACAAGGACGTCTATCAGCTCGTGAACGGCCTCACACGCGTCGTCACCACGAAGAAGGGCATCACCGACATCGCGGTCTACGGACCCGACGAGGTGCTTGAGCGCTACGGCGTCACGCCTGAGCAGTTCCCCGATTACCTGGGGTTCATGGGCGATTCGTCCGACAACATCCCCGGGGTGCCCGGCATCGGTGCCAAGACCGCGGCCAAGCTGCTCTCCCAGTACGGCTCCATGGAGGGCGTCTACGACAACCTCGACAAGCTGAAGGGCAAACAGCTCGAGAACATCCGCGACAACCGTGACGCGGCGTTTCTAAGCCGCACGATCGCTACGATCGTGCGCGACCTCGACTTCCCGCTCGACGTGGAGTCGGTGTCCTTCCCGTCGTTTAGCCCCGAGCGCGTCGCGGAGGCCTTCGGCGCCATCCGTTTCAACGCGCATCTCGAGCGCCTGCTCAAGCTCTCGGGGGCCGCAGCGCGAACGACGGCTTCGCTCGAGCATCCCGACCCGGTCGAGGGTGCCGAAGCCCGCGTGCTCGTGGAGGACGCGCTTGCGGCGGGGGAGCGCATCGGCGTGGCGTTCGCCGAACCTGCGCAGGCTTCGCTGTTCGTCGAACCGCTCATCGGCGCGTTCTCGGCGGGTGCAGGCGTTGCGGTGCTCGAGGGCGACGAAGCGCTCGGCCTGTTCGCGCGCATCGTCTCCGAAGGCCGCTTCGCCGCCGCCGACGTCAAGGGCGCCCTCAAGCGCGTCTATCCCGCCGACTCGGGCGTGCCCGCGCTCGTCGACGACGCTGCCGTGGCTTCGCTCGACGCCTTCGATCTGGGGCTTGCCGGCTACGTGCTCGATTCCTCGGCAGCCTCCTACGGCATCGCCGCCCTGCTCGATGCCTACCTGTCGCTTTCGCTTCCCGAAACCGACGACGTGCGTACGCGCGCGGCCGACGAGGCGGTCGCGTCCCGTCTGCTGGTCGACGTGCTCTCCCGCGCGCTCGAGGAGGACGGATCGGCGCGCGTCTACTTCGACATCGATTTGCCGCTTGTGGGCGTGCTCGCTGCCATGGAACGCACGGGCGCGCCGCTCGATGTCGCGCGCATGGCCGAGCTCGGGGCGTCCACTCAGGTCGAGATAGACGAACTGCGCGCACGGATCGTCGAGCTCGCCGGCGAGGACTTCAACGTCGATTCGCCCAAGCAGCTCTCCCATATCCTGTTCGAGGTGCTCGAGCTGCCCCACGGCAAGAAGACGAAGAGCGGCTACTCGACCGACGCCAAGGTGCTCAAGGGGCTCGTCGGCGTCCACGAACTGCCGGGGCTCGTGCTCTCCTACCGCGAGTACGCCAAGATCAAGTCGACCTACATTGACGCGCTTCCGCGCCTGGCGCGCGAGGCGGTCGACGGGCGCGTGCACACGTCGTTCAACGAAACGGTCACCACGACGGGCCGTTTGTCCTCGTCCGACCCCAACCTTCAGAACATCCCGGTCCGCACCGACTTCGGACGCAAGATCCGTGCGTGCTTCGGTCCGCTCGAAGAGGGCAGCGTGTTCCTTTCGGCCGATTATTCCCAGATCGAGCTGCGCCTTCTCGCGCATCTGTCCAATGACGAGCATTTGGTCTTTGCGTTTCGCTCGGGAGCCGATTTCCATGCGAGCACGGCCTCCCGCGTGTTCGGCGTGCCGATCGAGGAGGTCACCGGCACCATGCGCAGCCGGGCGAAGGCCGTGAACTTCGGCATCGTGTACGGGCAGCAGGCGTTTGGGCTCGCGCAAACGCTCGACATTCCGGTCGCCGAGGCCCGTGAGATGATCGAGCGCTATTTTGCTGCATATCCCGGGGTGCGTTCCTATTTGGACGAAACGGTCGCCTTGGCGCGCGAGGCCGGCTTCGCCGAGACCATGTTCGGCCGCAAGCGCCACATTCCCGAGCTCAAGTCGGGCAACGCCGTGCAGCGCGGCTTCGGGGAGCGCACGGCCATGAACCATCCCATGCAGGGGAGCGCTGCCGACATCATCAAGCTGGCCATGATCGAGGTGAGCCGTCGCCTTTCCGACGAAGGCCTCTCCGCGAAACTGCTCGTCCAGGTGCACGACGAGCTCGACTTCTCGGTTCCACGCGACGAGATCGAGGCGCTTGCGGCCCTGGTAACCGATGCCATGCAGGGCGTGGCCGAGCTGCGCGTGCCGCTCATTGCAGACGTATCGTACGGAGCTACCTGGGCTGAAGCGCATTAGGGCGCTCGTTGCTGCAGAATGCTGCTTGTGCTCGGTCCGCCTGCCTGCGGCTTGCCGGAGGAGTCGCGGCTCAGGCCCTCAGCTTCTTCGCTCGGTCCGCCTGCCTGCGGCTTGCTGTCGAGCGCCCGAGAGCGTGGCGAAGAGAATAGGGGTCAAGCTGCTGCGACGGTGACGAAGACGGCATGATAGAATGCGGGGTGAGGGCTTTCACCCCTCACCCTTTTTCTTAATCCCGCTCGGCGTACTTTCCGGCTTTGGCTTTGCGGGATTTCCTCCTTTTCTCAACC
>CAUVMU010000027.1:0-10620 GCA_963552775.1 uncultured Eggerthellaceae bacterium
ACCAAGCGGCGGTCAACAATATCGACTTTCATGTGGGCACCAACTGGGAAGCCGCACTCCTCGACGCCAAGGAGATGGCCGATGCGAGGAGCGCTGCCGTAGGCAGGCCCGTTTACGTCATCTTCGTAACCGATGGCAATCCAACCCAGACGATTGCGGGGGGACCCAACGGATGGCCTGGGGAGGCTGCAGCCTATGCGGCTGCGCGCCCCTACGCGAAGGCGATAGTTGATGCTGGGTACAAGCTCTATACAGTAGGAGTCTACGGAAGCATCAGCAACCTGGAGAAACTCACCAACTACGCCTACACGGGCAACGAGAACACGGCCCCTGCCGGAGGAACGTACAATTATCCTGCTTTCGATACCGCCGCCTTCCAAGCGGCGCTTGCCGAGATTGCAGGATCCATTCATAAAGATATCGCCTACAAGGGCGTGTCTATCCACGATGCCATCAACACAGACAACGTCTCTTACGCGAACGGCGGGGTACAGCCGGAATACGTGCTCAAGAAGACCCTTGCCAACGGCACGGTTATCACATACGATTCTGCGACAGGCGTGCTTTCCGGCGGTTCGTGGAACTATGCACTGCCGGTCTTCTCGGGCAACTCCGTCTCGTGGCCTCCCGAAGCGAATCCTGATGATCTGCTCACCGACGGAGCCGTCTACTCTATCACCTTCAAAGTAAAGCCTACGCAAAGGGCATTCGATGCCATGGCCAAGGGCGTAGGCCTTGTTGAAGGCGATAACGATTCCGATGGCGTGAACGAGTCCGAAGGCCTGTATTCGAACGACAACGACAACGCGTACGTGAGATTCCGCACCGTCATCACGACTATAATCAACGGGCAGCAGACCTCGACGACCACGGATCCCGTCAACACCGCCTACAGCAAGCCGGTGATACCCACGATTATATCCTCCGTAACCGTAAAGAAGACCTGGGCCGGCGACGAGGCATCCGACCATCTCGACAAGGTTGTAACGGTACAGCTTAAGAGAACCATGGTCGAAAACGGCGTCTCCACTACCGTAGAGTACGGTGATCCCATTACGCTCGATTCGGGCAACGATTGGTCCAAGACCGTCACCGTTCCGGTCGGGCTTGCAGATACCACGTGGTCTGTTACGGAAATCGACCCTGTTGAAGAGTACGATACGTCATACGGCGATTCAGTCGCCTATGCGGCATACGGCAACGGGCATGTCGATGACGATGGCGATGGGATACTCGACGCCCATGGCAGGCTCGACGTCACGAACACCTTCAAAGTCTACGATCTTATCATGTACAAGACTTCGAGCACGGACGGCGTTTCTAAGTCGCCGCTTGAGGGAGCCGAGTTCACGGTCTTTGGGCAGGACGGCGTGACGGTTGTCAGACCAGCGGCGGCGACGGGCGCCGACGGAAAAATAACGTTCGCCGATTTGAAACCGGGAACGTACATCATCCGCGAAACCAAGGTTCCCGCCGGTTATCAGAAGCTGAGCGGCGATTTGACGCTTACCATCGATACTTCAGGTACTATCAGCTTGAACGGCATCCCCATCAGCAGCGACCACCAAGGGCAGCACGCCGTGACGGGCCGTTGGTTCCAAATCGATGTGGACAATCACGTGCTAGGGCCTTTGCCGCTGGCAGGAGGCATGGGAATCCTGCCTTTCTGGATAATGGGAGCAGCATTGACGGCGTTTGCGGTCTCGATTCTGATATCCTGTGTTCAGCGTAATTGATGTTCAGGATTTCCCGATGCAGGGCAAACCCGACATCGGTTTCCATAGTGACGCCAGTAGCCAAAAGGCTGGCTTTGAAAGGAGTAGGACAGATGAGCAAGATAGGATTCAAAGGAAGGGCGCTTGCGGCGCTCTCGGCTGTGGCGCTGCTTGCAGCGATGGCACCAGGTACGGCATTGGCCGAGCCCGGAAGTCGATACACTTCCGATATCACCATCAACGGCGTGGACAGCGGTGCAACGATTACCGCATACGAGATTGTCGACGCCATCGTCGATTCCAATAACCAGCTCTCCTATACGTATGCGAACGGCGTCGATGAGAGCACTTATAAGAACCTTGTATCAAATTCGACGGAGATGAAAGCCGCCGTCGGCACTATCGCCACCGGCATTGCGAGCGGTAGCGTGACTCCCATCAACACGCAGACCAAGATCGCTACTGGCGGCAGCGTGGTCTTCTCCGATCTCGACGACGGCGCATGGCTGTTCGTCGTCACCAACGCCAACGGCTCGACCAAGGTTTACCAGAACACCGTGGTCAACAACACGCCTAAGGTCGATGGTCTCAACTATGCCGCCAACCCCCAGACCGCTGATGTGAAGTCCGATGACGGTCCCACGCCGGACAAGACGGTCGGTACCGGCAACGACCATTCGACCAGCGCCTATCAAATCGGCGATTCCGTACCTTTCACGATCACCGCGGCCATCCCCAACTACCCTTCCAACTACGCCAATCCCACCTTTACCATCAGCGATGCACCGAACGCCGGTCTTATCGATGACGTGAGCTCCATCGTGGTGCAGGCAAACGGCGTCGATGTGGCTAACGTTCCTGCTAATTATGTTGTCACCGCTTCTGGCAACGGTTTCAAACTCGCCTTCACGGCCGATTTCATCAAGAGCCATCTCGGCCAGACGATTACGGTGAAGTACAACGCGAAGCTTACAAGCGATGCGTTTAAGATCGTCGGCGATGGCACCAAGAACTCCATGACTCTTGAATACAGCAACAGCCCCGATACCACTCACACCAGCGACCCCGTCAAGGACGATGTCAACACCTACGGTTTCTACTTCCAAAAGGTCGACGGGAGCAACAATGCGCTTGCCGGCGCTGAGTTCACGCTCTACAACGCCGACGGCTCCGCTCCCATTGTCGATGAGAACGGCCAGCCCCTCAAGAGCACTGCCGACGCCAACGGCTATGTCTGGTTCGAAGATCTTGCAGATGGCAAGACTTATACCTTGAAGGAGACCGAGGTTCCCGCCGGCAAACAAGCCGTTGCCGACTTCAAGGTGACCATCGACAAGGCCAAGGCAACGCTCGACAACCCTGCCACCAACGGCATCACCGAGGCGAACTATCAGAAATACACGGACGACAATACGGTTATCGACCCTGATCAGAGCCTGCTGCCCGTTACCGGCGGCCCTGGCACCTTAGCTCTCACCGTTGCCGGCGTCATTCTTATGGCCGGCGGCGTTGCTGTTGTCGTCCGCTCTCGCAGGCGCAGCGAATAGCCTTTGTCAGTTAGCAGCCGACCGGAAGACGGCTGGAACTAGACCCCAGAAAACGGAACGGCCCATATCGCACCAGGGCCGTTCCCTTTAATCGGACTTGGCGGCGGTGCGCATTCCGGTAGACGATGCACGCGCCAGGCTCGCTTTCGGGCGCGTCGAGCGACCCGAATCCCCCGCTCCGGCAGGGTCCATCCTCCAAATGGTCGGAGAGCCCCTTCGTGCAGGCAGCGTCCGCAGGCTGCCTTCGCGCAGGCAGCGCCGGCATGCTGCAGCTCAGCGTGCGGACGGCGCTACAGTCCCGCCTGCGCAAGCAGCGCGCACCACGTTACCGGCCAGTACGGTCGTGGTAACCGAACCGACGCCTCCGGGCACGGGCGTAATGGCCTCCACGAGCGGCTCCACTTCGTCGAAACGCACGTCGCCCGTCAGCCTTCCGCGCGCATCGTCCCAGTTCGTCCCCACATCGATAACCGTCTGCCCCTCGCGGAAGTACTCGGGCCCCACCGACTCGGCGTGCCCGATAGCCGCGATGACGATATCCGCCTCGCGCGTGATGCGCGGCACGTCGGCGGTTCGCGAATGGCAGATCGAAGGCGTGGCGTTCGCGTGCAGCAGCATCATGGCGACCGGACGCCCCACCACCAAACTGCGGCCGAGAACCGCCACGCGCTTGCCTGCGGGATCGATACCGTAGTGGCGCAGAATCTCCATGCACGATTGCGCGGTGCAGGGATAGAACCCGATGCCTGCACCCGCGAACACATGCGCAAGCGAGCTGACGGTCACGGCATCGACGTCTTTCGCAGGCGAAAGCGCCGCCGTCGCGGCCTGTTGGTCGAGGTGGTCGGGCAAAGGACTGAGCATGAGAATGCCGTGCACACCGCGATCGACGTTCAGCTCGTCTATCGCAGCCATAAGGTCGCCTTGCGAGCACGTTTCGGGAAGCACGCGCGAAACGACGGAGATCCCCACGCTCTCGCAACGCCTGCGCGCACCGCGTTCGTAGGCGCAGGCATCGTCGCGTGCGCCTACACGCAAGATAGCGAGCGCAGGGAACGTGCCCGCGCGCTCGAGCTCGGCGACCTCTTCGCCAAGGCGGGCGCCTAACGCGGCCGCCACTTCTTTCCCGGATAGGATACGGGCCATGGAATCCTCGTTTCATCGGAAGCTTCACGAATACGGTGCAAAGCGCGGGACGGACGCGTTGGTGCGGCCAGACTCGGGCGCGGGCGCGGGTGCAGGTGCGGATGCGGCCAGGCTCGGGCGCGGGCAGACTCGGGCGCAGGTACGGTCGCAGGCGCGGGCAAGCTCGGGTGCAGGCGCGGGCGCGGATGCGGCGAAACCCCGACGCTATTTGCGCAGTTCGGACATCACGTAGAAGTACGTCATATCGGCGATGATACCGTACTTCCCCATGAGCGCGTCCGCTTCGGCCTCGATGCTCGTGGCGCGGTCGCGGTCGGACATGAGGCGCGTGTTGATGAATACGTTCATGCTCGCGCTCTGCAACGCAGCGCGGCACATCGCCGCACCCACTCCCGCATCCGAGAGGGCCAAACGCGACCCGATGCGGGCCATGCGCGCATGAATCTCGACCGCACGGCATACGATGCGCATGGTTTCCAGCGGAGGCTCGCAAGCCCCGCGCAGGGCGTCCTCCATGATGGCGGAGCGCGCAGGGTCGCTCTTGGGGATACCGTACGCGCGCGAGAGAGGAGCGAACGCCTCGGCGTCGGCGTCGATGAGCGCGAGCAGCGCACGCAATACCTCGTCGGCCTCCTCGGTCAGCGCGAGCACCTCCTCCTCGACGTCCGCGTACTTCGCCTTGCCTGCGGTCAGACGCCCCACCATGGAGGCGAGGCACGTGCCTAAAGCCCCCACCAGGGCGGACACGCTCCCGCCTCCGGGGACGGGTGCAGCCGAGGAGAGTTCGGCTGCGAAATCGGTTATCGTCTTGTCTTGAAACGCCACTGTTTCCTCGCACTTCTCCTTCAGATGGGAAAACGCTCGCAGACGCCGCAAACCTCGGCGCCTGCGGCCGAGCCCATGTTAGAACAGGCCCGATATCCTGCCGGTCTCGTCCACGTCGATACGCTCGGCAGCAGGCGACTTACCCAGACCCGGCATGGTCATGATGCTGCCGGTCAGCGCCACGACGAAACCCGCGCCCGCGCTCACGCGCACGTCGCGGACCGTGATGCGAAAACCGCACGGAGCGCCGAGCTTCGCGGCATCGTCCGAGAAGCTGTACTGGGTCTTAGCCATGCACACCGGCATGCCTCCGAAGCCGAGGGTCTCGAGTTTCGCCAGCTCCTTGGCCGCCTTCAAGTCGAAATCGACGCCGTCGGCGCGATAGATGCGCGCGGCGATGGCCTCGATCTTGTCGCGCAACGGCAGATCGGACTCGTACGCGAACCCGAACTCGTTGCCCTGCTCGCACAGGCGCACCACCTCGTCGGCCAAAGCGAGCCCGCCCTCGCCGCCGCGTTCCCACACTTCGGAGAGCGCCACGTTCACACCGAGCTCGCGACACCGGCGCTCCACCAGCTCGAGCTCAGCGGACGTGTCGGTGGGGAACCGGTTGATGGCCACCACGCAGGGCAGCTGGTACACGCGCGTGATGTTCTCCACATGCTGCAGCAAGTTGGGCAGCCCCGCTTCCAACGCCTCGAGGTTCTCCGCGCCCAGGTCGGCCTTCGCGATGCCGCCGTGCAGCTTGAGCGCGCGCACCGTGGCGACCACGACCACCGCATCGGGTGCAAGGTCGGCGAGGCGGCACTTGATGTCCAGAAACTTCTCCGCGCCCAGGTCAGCGCCGAAACCAGCCTCCGTTACGCAGTAGTCGCCGAGCGCGAGCGCCATGCGCGTGGCCATGATGGAATTGCAGCCGTGCGCGATGTTGGCGAACGGACCGCCGTGCACGAACGCGGGCGTGCCCTCGAGCGTCTGCACGAGATTGGGCTTGAGCGCATCCTTGAGCAGGGCCGCCATAGCCCCTTCGGCATGCAAATCGCCTGCCGTGATGGGGGCGTCGTCGCGCGTGTACCCCACGATCATGCGAGCCAGACGCTCCTTGAGGTCAATCATGCCCGTGGCCAGGCAAAACACGGCCATGACCTCGCTTGCGACCGTGATATCGAAGCCGTCTTCGCGCGGGAAGCCGTTCGCTTTGCCGCCAAGCGCCACCACGACCTCGCGCAGAGCGCGGTCGTTCATGTCGACACAGCGCTTCCACGCGATTTTGCGCGCATCGAACCCGAGCGCGTTGCCCTGGTGGATATGGTTGTCGATCAGAGCAGCGAGCAGGTTGTTCGCAGCACCGATGGCGTGGAAGTCGCCGGTAAAGTGCAGATTGATGTCCTCCATGGGAACGACCTGAGCGTATCCACCGCCCGTTGCGCCGCCCTTTATGCCGAACACCGGGCCGAGCGACGGCTCGCGCAGCGCGATAACCGTCCGCTTCCCCTGACGCGAGAGCGCGTCTCCCAAACCGACGGTGGTCGTGGTCTTGCCCTCGCCTGCGGGCGTGGGGTTTATGGCGGTGACCAGGACGAGCTTGCCGGGAGCATGGACTTCGTCGCGCAGCAGGTTGTAGTCGATTTTCGCCTTGTACGAGCCGTAACGCTCCAGATAGCATTCTGGGATGCCCGCTGAAGCGGCTATTTCGGAAATGTCGCGGGGCCGCGCGCTCTGCGCGATTTCGATATCGGACTGTGCCATGCGCCCTCCTCAAATCACGTGGTTCCCTCGTGGCTTCAGTGTAGGGCTTCCAAGAGCGCGCGAGCGTCACGACGCGGGAACCTCCGAAGAATAAGCGGCAGGCGGCGAAGCGCGAGAAGCGCGCCCGCCGGTGCAAGGCGTCGAGGGGCAGGGACGGCGTGCCCGACCGGTGGCGGCATCGGCTCGGCTCGTGTACTGTCGATCCTTCAACGGGGCTACTGTCAGGGCGGCGCACCTGGCCGGTGGCGGCATCGGCCCGGGGTTTGCGCGCGAAGCGGCGGGCAGGCGCGCGCAAGCTGGCGCGGCGAAGTGCAGACGATGCTACCTGATGGCACGCAGATGCTCGACGTAGCGATCGGCCACCTCGGACAGCTGCCCTAAGCCCTCCAGCACGCAGATCGGCTCGACCCCCGCAGCTGCAAGCATGCCCGCAAGCGATTCGGGATCGTCGCGACCGGCCATGTCGTTGCGCGCGTGGTCCCCGGCCACGAGCATGAGCGGGCGCAGGACCGCGCGCTCGAACCCGGCGGCCGCCACCGCGCACGACACGTCGGCGAACGTCGGTGAGAAACCCACGGTGCTCACGAACCACTGCGCACGCCCCATGCGCCGCGCAAAGCGCTCGAACGCGGCGTACACCTCGTTCGCTTCAACCCGCGTACCGTGCCCGACCAGGCACAACGCGGTCCGTCCGTCGTCGAAGGGGGCGAAGGCTCCTTCGAGCGCGTCGGCAACGCATGCGAAGTCGTCCTCGTCCGCAAGCAGAGGCGACGCGACCCGCAGCGTATCGAAGTGCGGGCGGAACCCCTCGACCGTGTTCGAAAGCGCCGTGAACTCGCGCCCGTCCATGAGGTGCGTCGGCAGTACAAAGGCACGATGCGCACCCGTTCGCGCGATGCGCTCGAGCGCATCGGCAAGGCCGTCCACCGCGATGCCGTCGCGCTCGCGCAGCACGCGGCGGATCTTCGGCGACGTGAACGCACGGTACACGTCGCAATCGGGAAACGCCTCGCGTACAGCGCTCTCAACGGCCCCGATGGTCACGTACCGGCTCTCCCGGTACGAGGTACCGAAGCTCGCGACGAGCACGGCGTCGCGGCGAGCCGTCTGCCCGCCGGCAGACCGAACGGTTGCAAAATCGGTGCGCTCCATACGATCCCCTTCCCTTCGTGCGCGGTGCTCAGCGCACGCCGAACAGACCCGGCAGAGCGTCGATGCGCTCGCACACGGCGGCGGGACCCTCCCGAACGAGCTCGTCGTGCGGGAACATACCCCACAGAACCGCGACGCTCGCCGTACCCGCCGCGTTGCCCGCACGGATGTCGAACGGGCTGTCGCCCACGTACGCGCAGGTGTGCGGGTCGAGTCCCATCAGATCGCATGCATGCAGGACGGGACCCGGTGCCGGCTTGTGCTCGGGCCAGTCATCCGGCCCGATCAGAACCTCGAAAAAGCCGTCGAGCCCGCACCGGCGCAGCCCCCGCGCCGCCACCTCGTGACGCTTCGACGTGACCACCCCGAGTGCGATTCCCGCCGCGCGAAAGCGCTCGAGCACCTCGGTCATGCCCGGAAACGACCTGATGAGGTCGTCGTGCACGGCAGCGTTGTGTTCCCGGTACACCCGCGCGAGCTCGACGGCGAGCGCAGGATCGTCCGTGAAATCGTACATCTGCAGATCGAGCGGTGTTCCCACGCCCGCCATGAACTCCGTGTCGGAGAACGTACGCCCGAGCACCTGCTCCGTCGCGAACCGAAACGATGCCAAAAGCAGGTCACGGGAATCTACGAGCGTGCCGTCGTTGTCGAACAGCACGCCCTGAACCCCACGCTCGACCAGGCTTTCTATCGAAGAGACCGCCACGGCGCCTATTCCCCTCCGAACAGCACGTCGAAGGAGTGCTGGCCCGCCTTGCCCGCGCCCTTCATGCGGCGCGCCATACTGAGCAGCTCGGTCATCGACGCGAGCGCCACGTCCTTACGTTCGCCCGTGCGGCGGTGCTTGACCTCGACCTTGCCTTCGGCCAAACCGCGCTTGCCCACGACGACCTGCAGCGGCCAACCGATCAGGTCGGCATCGGCGAACTTCACGCCCGCGCGTTCCTTACGGTCGTCGATGACGACTTCGAGCCCCAGATCGGCCAGGTCGCGCGCAAGTTTTTCGGCGGCGGGCTCGACTGTGTCGTCGTGCACCGTGAGCGGGATGACGCACACGTGCGCCGGCGCCACGGAGAACGGCCATTGGATACCCTGCTCATCGTGGTGCTGTTCCACAATGGCGGCTACGGCACGCGTCACGCCCACGCCGTAGCAGCCCATGATGAAGGGCTTCTCCGACCCGTCCTCATCCATGAACGTAGCGCCCATGGCCTCGGAATACTTCGTGCCGAGCTGGAACACCTGCGACACCTCGATGCCGCGTGCGCCCTCGAGTGGCTTCCCGCAGGTCGGACACGCATCGCCGGGAGCCGCCGTGCAGAGGTCCGCCCACGCGTCCACCGCGAAATCCTCGCCGAGGCGCGCGCCGATGTAATGGAACCCCTCTTCGTTTGCGCCCACGACCCACTGCTCCACGCTACGCAGCGATTCGTCGGCCATCACGAAAGCGCCCTCGGGCAGGCCAACCGGGCCCATCGACCCCTTGTGCAGGCCGAACGAGACCATCTCCTCATCGATGAGCAGCGTGAACCCGGGGACGGCGCGCGCAGCTTTGATCTCGTTGAGCTCGTGGTCGCCGGGGACGAAGATCAGCACGAGACGGCCTTCGGCGTCCTTGCCGGACAAAGCCTTCACCGTGGAGCTCTCCGGTATGCCCAAAAACGCGGCTACGTGCTCGATGGTGCGCACGCCCGGAGTTGCGACCTTCTCCATGTGCGGGCGGGCGTAGACGGTGGGATGGGCCAGGCAGGCCCCCGCCTCGACATCGGCGGCGTATCCGCAGGCACAGTGCACGATCTCGGCCTCGCCCGCATCGGCGAGCGCCATGAACTCGCACGTCACCTTACCGCCGATCTGACCCGAATCGGCCTCGACCGAGCGCCACCGCACGTCCATGCGGTCGAGCATGCGCCCGTACGCGGCGTACACGTCGTCGTAGGTTTCCTGCAGCGACTCCTGCGTGGCGTGAAAGCTGTACGCGTCCTTCATCACGAACTCGCGCGAGCGCATGAGGCCGAAGCGCGGGCGGATCTCGTCGCGGTACTTCACCTGCGTCTGGTACAGCGAAACGGGCAGGTCCTTGTAAGAGCGCAGCTCGTTGCGCACGAGCGCCGTAATGAGCTCTTCGTGCGTGGGGCCGAGGCAGAACTCGTTGCCGTGGCGGTCGACGAGGCGCATGAGCTCGGGCCCGTAGTCGTCCCAGCGGCCGCTCTCGTGCCAGAAGTCGGCCGGCTGCAGCAGCGGCATGACCACCTCCTGGGCGCCGATACCGTCCATCTCCGAGGACACGATGGCCGACACCTTGTTCAGCACGCGCATGCCCAAGGGCAGAAACGAGTACAGACCCGACCCCATCTTGCGGATCATGCCCGCGCGCATGAGCAGGCGATGGCTCGCCAGCTCAGCGCCTGTGGGATCTTCCTTCAACGTGGGGGCGTACAGTTTGCTCATCCGCAGCACAACGCTCATAGTTTTTCTATCTC
>CAUVMU010000028.1:0-10569 GCA_963552775.1 uncultured Eggerthellaceae bacterium
ACGCCGCGCCCGGAACCGCCGCCCTCGCCGCGCGATGCGTGAGGCAAGCTGCTGGTAGCGGGCTAATGCTGCCCAAGGATGACGAGCACGATATCGAGAATGTTTTCGAGCGTCTCATCGTCAACTGAGCCGATTGATTCAGCCGCGCCTGCCGCCTCACGGGCCCCGAAATCGATTGCCCGCAGCGCCTCGCATTGCGCAAAGCCCGAGATTGGGTTGCTGGGGCCGATTGCAACATGAAACGGATGTCCGTTGTCGGTTGACGTGACGGGCACGATGTACGTCAGCGAAGCTCTCATGTTCGCATCCCAGGTGCCAACCACTACTCCGTAGTGCCTGCCGGCAGGTTCGTGGCGTTTAGAAGGGTCGAAGTTGATGGAGACGACCTCGCCTTGCTCGCAAATCAACTCGACCACGACTCCCATTCTTTGCCGACCATGCCGTCGCTCGGCCATGCATCGGCCGACGAGGCAGCTGGGGTTGCGGGAAACTTGCCGTAAAGCTCGGCAGCAGAGACGCGGCCGGGCGCCATTATCCTGCGGTGTTTGGCCGCGGGCTGGACTATCTCAATGTTACCGTTTGCGTTCACAACGAAATCGACAAGGTCGCCCAACTTGAACCGGGACTGTCCGAGCACTTTCGACGGTATCCTAATGCCCGATGAGTTGCCCCATCTCGTGATGGTCGTGCTCATAATGCTTCCTTCCCCGCTTTGATGGTTTATACATTATTACACATTTGTATATACTTTTCAATACTTGCCCCGTCAGAAAGACCGCTGCGCCCCTATGCATGCTTCACCGCATTGAAAAGGCTAGCCCCGAGTCGGTGGGACTAGCCTTTCGTCTGAGTGTTCCGCCAGTGCATGGGTGGAACATTTTAGGGCTGACGCCTCCCAAGAAGGCACCGTCTGCGGCGTGCGAGGCGCGGTACAATGCACCTATGGAAACCTTGCTGAACAATGCGAACGACGGAGCAGCCCCCTCGAGCGCGCCTGCCGACGTGCTGCTGTTCCCTACGATGGCCGATGCGCTCGTGTATCGCAGGCGCATGGCCTCCGCGAACCCGAAAGGGCTGGTGGGGGTTGCTATCGGCACATTCGAAACCTGGGTGGGCGATCTGTGGGAGCTGGTCGGCGACGGCCGCGCGCTCGTTACCGCCGCGCAGCGCGAGCTGCTTATGGTGCGCGCGCTGCTCGACGCGGCCCGCGCGCACGATGCGCCCGTTGACGCCGCGCCCGGAACCGCCGCCCTCGCCGCGCGATGCGTGAGGCAAGCTGCTGGCTTGCGGAAGTTCGAGCGAATGCTCGACGCCGCACAGGCAGGTGAGCGCGATGATCGCTTTGAGGCGCGCGAATGGGATTTCGCTGCCGTGCTCGCACGCTATCGGTTGCTTCTAGGCGAGCGCGGCCTGATCGAACTCGGGGAGGCGCTTGCCTGGATGGTCGAGCGTGCGGATGCGGTATTCCCGCATGAGGTGCACGTGCGCCTTATCGACGCCGCACCGCTCGATTGCCAGCGGGCGCGTTTCTTCGAGGGCTGTCCCCAGATCAGCCTCGATATACACCTCGCGGATGGCGCCGAATCCGTGCATCGCGCTCCTGATGGAATCGACCTGCGCTTCGCGTTCGCATCGGGCCCGCTTGCGGAGCCGGGCCTCATAGCCGGCCAGGCGAAGCACGCCGCCCTGGAGGGGGACGTCCTGATTGCGTGCAAAAACCCTCTCAACCTGTACGAGCGTATCGCTTCCGAGCTCGCTCGCGCGGGCGTTTCCTGCGCTGTGCGCGCCTCGGTGCCGTTCGGGGAGACCGGTTTCGGCCGGATGTTCCTTGCGCTGCGCCGCTGCCTTACGGTCGAGCCGTGGAATCCCGCGCTGCTCACCGATGTGCTGCTCTCGCCTCTTTCGGGCACCTCGAAGCGCAATGCGCGCGAGCTCGATGCGCGCATGCGCTCAAACCGCCTCGTCGCCCGCGAGGAATGCCTCTCTGCGCTCCGCGCCTCAAGCGAGCACTTCTCGCTGCTCGAAGAGCTGGCGAGCGACCCCGACGCCGACGTGCTCATCGGGGCGTTTGAAGATATGGTCGCGCGCATGGCGCGCTGCTCGGAGGCGTATCGGGCCGAGCAGCGCGCCGCGCTCAAAACGCTTCGCGGTGTGCTTTCGGCGGCACGTTCGGTCGAGGTCGACATGGAGGCGGCATCGCGCCTGCTCGAGCGCGCACGGGTCGATGTCTCCCGCGCCCTCGCAGCGCCGTCGCAGCAAGCTCCTTCGGTGACGATCATGTCGCAGGCCGATGCGGCGGCATGCGGGCCCCAATCGTGCGCGACGCTCATCGTGGCGAACCTGACCAGCGACTGCTATCCTGCAACCGATGCCCGCAACGCTGCTGCGACGCTGCTCGCGCGTCTGGGAATCGAGGCCGCCGACGATGCCCTGGCGCGGGCGCGGCGTACATTCAACAGGCTGCTCCACGCTCCGACGGACTGTCTGGTTGTGGAGCGCGCCCTTCACGGACCCGACGCTGCCGATGCCTATCCGTGCGCGGTGTGGGAGGAATTCGTCGATGCGTACCGCGCGGACCCGTCGGCAACCGACGATATCGACAACGTCTACCGTCTTCCCGGTTTCCTGCAAAACGGCCTGGTCGAACGCGGGGAGGAGCTTCTGTGCGCCAATGCGCGCGCCGCGTGCGAGACCTGGGTGCAGCCGATCGAAGCCGTGCATCCGCGCGCGGGCAAAGCCGTATCGGAGGAATCCGCGCGCAGGACGGTACTCCTGTCGCGGCCGATTTCTTCGGGCCAGCCCACTGAGAAGCCGTGTTCGTCGCCTTCCCAGATCGAGGTCTACCTGGAGTGCCCCCATCAATGGTTCTTGCAGCGTCGGTTGCATCTCGAAGAGGTGGGCGAGGGCTTCGGCCCCCTCGAGCGCGGGAATTTCGCGCACGCTGCGCTCGAACGTTTCTACCGGCGCTTCCAGCAGGAGGTTGGGTCCAAGGTGACGCCCGATACGCTCGAGTGCGCCCATCGCCTGATGGAAAGCGTGCTCGACGAGCTCGAAGAACAGCAGTACGACCAGGAGCCCGGGTCGGGCAGGCTCGTGGCCTCCACGTACCTCGAACGGCGCGAGGTCGAGCGTTTCAAACGGCAGCTTGCGGGTTTCCTCGACTTCGAGGCGAGGTTTTTGCCGTCATTTCACCCGCTTCACCTGGAGTTTTCCCTTGATGCTGCAGCATGCGTCGAATACGCCGGCTGCAATCTGGTGGGGCGCATCGACCGTATCGACGTCGACGACGCAGGGCGCGCGGTCATCATCGACTACAAAGGCTCGCTGAACAACCATTTCTCCATTGCCGACAAGGACGACGCTTATTTGGGGAAGGTACAGACGCGCATGTACGCGCAGGCGGTCCGCCGCCTGCTCGGGCTCGACGTCGTGGGGGCCCTGTACGTGAGCTACGGGAGGGTTCCTCAGGTGAGCGGCGCCTACGATGCACGCGCCCTCGATGCGGCGCACTTGCCCGGGTGCCGCCCCGACAAGTGCGCCTGCGGGGCGGGCGATTCGCTCGCGTTCTCGGACATGCTCGACTGGACGGAGCGTCGTATCGGGGACTCCGTCGCCGCCCTGGTCGCGGGCGACGTGAATCCCGCACCCGCTCATCGGGACGTATGCGCCTACTGCCCGGCCGTCGGTTGCGCGAAACGGGGTGCGTGACATGGGTCCCACACCGGGGCAGCTCGCCTGCATCACCACGCTCGATAAACCCCTCGTCGTCGCCGCCGGCGCGGGATCGGGGAAGACGTTCACGCTGACCAAGCGCATCGTGCATGCGCTCGAAAGCGGGTACGTCGAGGACATCGACCAGGTTCTGGCCATCACGTTCACGACGAAGGCCGCCGGCGAGCTGCGCTCGCGCATCAAGGGGTCGCTGCGGGCATGCGGCATGGTCGAGCAGGCCCTCAAGGTCGACGACGCTTGGATCTCGACGATTCACGGCATGTGCTCGCGTCTGTTGCGCGCGCACGCCATCGAGCTGGGGATCGACCCCGGCTTCTTCGTTGCCGACGAGTCGACGTTGGGCGTCTATCGCGAGCGCGCTGTCGAGCAGGTGCTCCTCGAATGCGAGGAGCAGGGGGGTTCTCGTGCCCTGAACGAGTTGTTCGCTGAGTTCAAGCCGCGCTCAGCAGGGGGCTTCGGCGGTGCGTCGGTCGAAGACCTGCTGCTTGCGCTTATGGACGAAGCCACGGCGCATCCCGATGGGGCGGACGCGTTCGTGCTCCCTCCAGCAGGTGCCGATCCCGCGCACCTGCTCGACGGAGCCTTCGAGGTCTTGGCCCGAGCCCATGCCCTTATGGAGGGCGAGAAGCCCAGCGCCCGTCGTGACGAGGCGCTTGAAGCCGCCTCCCAGGCGCTCGGGGAGTACGCGGCTGTGCGC
The DNA here is from genome assembly GCA_963552775.1 of uncultured Eggerthellaceae bacterium. GTDB lineage: Bacteria > Actinomycetota > Coriobacteriia > Coriobacteriales > Eggerthellaceae > CAUVMU01. Next base: position 4,430 of record CAUVMU010000028.1, read on the forward strand.
GGCCGGAAAACGCTCAGCACCTCCGAGGCGCTCGACCTTGCTGCCCGCTGCCCGAAGCTCGGCCGCGGGTTCGGCAGCCGAGCGTTCAAGGAGGGAATTGGCGAGCTGAGCCTCGAGCTGCAGGAGCATCTGCTCGCGCTTCGCCTCGAAGCGGCCCGTCCGTTGCTCGAAACGCTCATCAACCTGACGCGCCGGGCGTGCGAGCTGTTCGAGTCGTACAAGCGCGCTGCCGGACAGCTCGACAACAACGATCTGCTCACGCTTGCGGCGCGCGCGATCGAGGAGCATCCGGCCATTGCGCGCGACTACGTGAGCAGGTTCAAGCTCGTTATGATCGACGAGTTCCAGGATACCGACCAGATGCAGGTCGACATGGTGAAGCGCCTGTCAGGGAGCGAAGGCGAGCATCTGTGCACCGTAGGCGACTGGCAGCAGAGCATCTACCGTTTCCGCGGTGCCGACGTGTCGGTGTACCGGCGCCATTTGAAGCAGGTAGCCGCGCGCGATCCGCGCAACGTCATCTACCTGTTCGACAACTTCCGCAGCCACGCCGACGTGCTCTCGTTCGTGGATCGCGTGTTCGGGCAGGCGTCTTTGTTCGGAGGGGAGTTCAACTCGCTCGGACACGGGCGCGACGAGAGCCGGGTCAAGCAATCGTTTCCCGAGGGTTTTCCGCGCGTGAGCGTGCAGCTGCATTCCGGAGTATCTCGTCGCACGGTCGGTCGCGACGCAGCGCGCGTGTTCCAGGCCCAGGGCATTGCGGAGCGGTTCGCGCAGCTGGTCGAGCAGGGCTGCTCGCAAGGGGATTTGGTGGTGCTGCTCGGGGGTATGACGCATGCCGACGTATACGCCCAAGCGCTGCGCGATGCGGGCATGACCTGCGTTATCGCGGGAGGATCCGTGTTCAGGAGCGCTCTTGAGCCGCGCATCGTGCTCGATGTGGCCCGCATTGCCGTCGATCCGCAGGAAACGGCCGCGCTCTACCGCGTTCTCGCGAGCGACATGTTCGCGCTCGGGTCCGACGATTTGCTCCTGCTCACAACGCGCTTCGATGAGGAAGGACGTGCGGTGCGCCGCGACCTCGACCGAGGCGTGGCGGCCATCGCGCGCGCGTGCGCGGAGAACCCCGACGAAGCGGCTTTGCTCTCGCCCGAACTGCGCCTTGCCGCGCAAGTGCTGGGCGATCTGTGGTCGCATACGGGATCGGGAAGCTTGTCTGCGCTGATGGAGCGCGCGATTGCGGCCTCAGGTTGGCTTGCGCGCCTCGAAGCCCGCAAAGGCGAGGGACTTGCCGCAGCTGCGAACGTGCACAAGGCGCTGCGCATCGTGTCCGATTTGGAGCGTGCGGGAGCGGGAGCGGGAGCGGCTTCGGTCGCCGAGGCGTTCTCGGCCTACCTCGACTGCGCGAAGGAGAAGCCCGGAGCGCTTTCGGCTTCGGGTGGGGAGTTCGTGCGCATCATGACCGTCCATGCCTCGAAAGGTTTGGAGTTCCCGGTCGTGGCGGTCGCCGAGCTGAGGAACGTCGACGAGCCGTCTCCTAAGCTGCTCATCGAGCAGATAGGCGGGCGCCTGTACGTGTCGCTCGACCTGGACCAGGGGATTCGCGACCGAGGTTTGGACAAGCTGGTCGATGTCAAGGGCGTGTACGCGTCGCTTGTCGACGAGGACGCCGATGAGGAAGCGCTTGCGGATGCGGTTGCGCGCGCCTCGAGCCCCCTTGCGTATCGTGCGGCGCTGCGGCGATTCTCCTACCTGGGCGAATCGGAGGAATCGAAGCGTTTGCTCTACGTTGCGCTGACGCGTGCGAAAGAGGCGCTTATCGTGTCGCTGTACGGTCGCCGTACGAAGGACGACCCCAGCGGCGTGGGCGGCAACCTCATTGCGGGCGCGGTAACGTCGGCGCTCGCAGGACCGATGTCGTATTTCGAGGAGGGCCGCAGCTCGTTTTCGTACGGCGGCTCGCTCGATGCGGTAGTCGAGCACGTATACCTGCCTGAGTCCGATTCCGCGGACGCTGTTACTGCGGATGCCGGCGACTCCGCAGGCGATTCTGCGAGTGCGCCTGCGGCACAGGCGGATGCCGGGCCGTACGAGCTCTACATCCCCGTGTACGAGGAGCCGATCGAGCGCGAGGAGGTGCCGTACCGTCCGCAGCGCGCCGACGTGTTCAGCTACTCGTCTCTGGCGGAAGCGCCCGGATTGGACGATATCGTGCAAGAACTTGCCGACCGCTTTACGGAATCGGTCGATGTGGCGGCGTCCGACGATGCGCTCGCCGCGCTGGTGGACGATGGCGCCCTTGATGCGGAGAGCCTGTTCGCCGATGCCGACAGATCGCCCGGCGACGTGCCAATCGATGACGACGACCGCCTCATCGTCGTGGACGGCCCCGCGCACCGTGCGGTCGACGCCGACAAGGCAACGGACTTCGGCACGGCGTTCCATCGCCTTGCCCAGTACGCAATTGCCTTCCGCATGCCCGGGGCTGCGCCGGCGCGTCCCGACTCTAAGCGCGAGCAGGCTGTTTCCGACGCCTGTGGGCTGGGGAACCTGCATCGGATACGCCTCGACCGTGCTCTCGAGCGGTGGTTCTCCAGCGAAACGGCCCGCTCACTCGCGGCGTACAGGCGCATCGAGGCCGAGCTGCCCTTCTTCGTGGCGCTCGACGCGGCGAGCGGGGATGCGCTCCGCCTCCGACCCCGTGAAGCCGACGTCGGCCCCTTCTTCGTGGCGCTCGACGCGGCGAGCGAGGGTGCAGGCGAGGGCGAAGACGCGAACGGCGCTTCGAGCGCAAATGCCTTCCTCGAAGGAGAGATGGACCTCGTCGCCTTCGACGACGCGGCTGGCTGCGCGCTGATCATAGATTACAAGACCGGGGGGAGCGCCGAGGAGGACCCTGATGCCCTCGCCCGCAAGCACGTCCTGCAGGCGTCATGTTACGCGCTCGTGCTGCTGCGCCAGGGGCTTTCCGAGGTCGAGGCCCTGTTCGTGCGCGTCGAGCACGAATCGCGCGACCTGCGCGGCGAGCCGCAGCGCGTGCGCTACCGATTCTCGGACGCGGACCTACCCGCATTGGAGTGCGCGGTCGCTTCGGGGTATCGGCTGCTCAAGGGGCAAGAGCGCTTCGGCTGACGCGCGCATGCCGCAGGTGCGCGAACGCATCGCCGCCCCTTTCGGAGAGCTGTTCCGAGCGCTTTCGCCCGGCTTTCCTGCCCGGTGCTCCGAGGCGCAGCATGCGCGGACTGTGCGCTCTTGCGCGCGTAAGAAGGCCGCAGCGCAGGGGTCTGCGGCCGGTGCATGCGCCGTTCGGAGGGGGAGGTGAGCGGCACGAAGGTGTTCACGGCGCCACAGCTGCCGCATGCGCCGTTCGGAGGGGGAGGCGAGGGTAAGCCTCCGATGACGCGGTTCAGCGGATGGATGGGCAGATCGTTAGTCGAGGATGCGTCCATCGAGCGAGAACGTGACCACCTGCCACGGGATGAACTTCCCGCTTGCCTGCAGCGCGTTCTTCGCCATGGTCTCGATTCCGCTGCAGCAGGGGACCTCCATGCGGGCGATGGTGACGCTCTTGATGTCGTTCTCGGCGATGATGGCCGCCAGCTTCTCGCTGTAGTCGGTTCCGTCGAGCTTGGGGCACCCGATGACGGCCACCTTGTTGCGGATGAAGTCCTGATGGAAGTTGCCGTAGGCGTATGCGCAGCAGTCGGCTGCGATGAGCAGGTTGGCGTTCTGGAAGTACGGCGCGCTCGTGGGGGCGAGCTTTATCTGGACCGGCCAGTTTCCCAGCTGAGAGGAGACGTTCGACGGAGCGGACGGCTCGTTTGCTCCTGGAGCGGCTTCTGCGGGGGCCGCGGCTGCGGGGGTGAGGCTGCGGGCGCGTGCGCCCGGGCATCCGCCGGTGTGCGGGTGAGCGGGTGAGGGTGCAGAGGTCATGGCTTCCTTCGCTTTCTTCTGATGTTCGAGCACGGCGGCCTCGTCGTAGGCGGCCGCTTCCCGCTCGGTGAACGTAATGGCCCCGGTGGGGCATGAGGGCAGGCAATCGCCGAGGCCGTCGCAGAAATCGTCGCGCACGAGCTTCGCCTTTCCGTCGATGATGGCGATGGCCCCCTCGTGGCAGGCGGCAGCGCACAGGCCGCAGCCGTTGCATTTTTCCTCGTCTATGGTGATGATTGTGCGGATCATGCTTCCTCGTCTCGTTTCGCGCTCGAAACCGCGCTGTTTTCCACTGTCTTCTCTCAACTCTCCGCTCTGCATTGTAGGCGGGCTGTGCTAGGCTGTATGTTGTAGTTACAACATAATGAGAGAACGGGGAAAAATTTTGGGAAAACAGAGGGAATTTTCCGTTGACGAGGTCTTTCTTGCTCGAACTCCTCTGTTCAAGGGCTCGACGCCTGCCGAAGCAAAGGCTATGCTCGGCTGCTTGGGCGCCGTGTCGCGGCACTACGGAAAGGGCTCCTATCTGCTGCGCATGGGGGATACGACCAATGCGCTCGGCCTTGTGCTCTCCGGACGCGTGAGCATCGAGAGCATCGACGTGTGGGGCAACGTGAGCGTGCTCGGCCATGTGGGCCCGGGGCAGGTGTTCGCCGAAACCTATGCGGCCGTACCCGACGAGCCGCTCATGGTCAATGTGGTGGCGGTTGAGGACTGTGCGGTGCTGTTCCTTGATGTCGGGCGCGTGTTGCGTACCTGTCCGAGCGCCTGTGCGCACCATACGAACGTTGTGAACAACCTGCTGGGAATATTCGCGCGCAAGAACCTGAACCTATCGCGGCGGGTGTTTCTGACCGCGCCGAAGACGATCCGGGGCAAGCTGCTATCCTACCTGTCGTTCCAGGCGAGCTACCAGGGTTCGAACGAGTTCGAGATTCCGTTCAACCGCCAGCAGCTCGCTGATTATCTGGGGGTCGATCGCAGCGCGCTTTCGGCTGAACTCGGGCGCATGCAGAAGGAAGGAATGCTCGAAACGACGCGCAGCCGCTTCCGCCTGAACGACGGCGCGCTCTGAGCGCTGCGCCGCACGAGCCGGACGTCGATTCGGCTGCACGCGAGGCGTGGTTGCGAGAGCGCATGCTCATGCGTCGTCGCACGGCTTTCGGAATGCGTCTTCGGAGCTCGACTTATTTCACGAGGTTCCTCGTCGACCGCGAGAGCACCGTGGTGGCGCGTTTCGAGCCGACCGTCAAGATGGACGACGTGGCTCAAAAGGTTGCCGAGCTGCTGTAGAGGAGGACTTGCCCCGCCCGCTGCTTACCCGATCGGAGACGCCGTGGCCTAAAAAGTTGCCGAACTGCTGCGGTTCCAGTCGCTTTACCGCGTTCAGCGTTGTTGTTGAGTAACATCGTTATCCCTGTTCAGCGAATTTTAATTGCCAATAACAGCGCCTTCGTTTTCAGCTGGGCGTTACTTGGTCGGTTTTGTGCGAGTTAAGTTTTGCGGGAAAGACGCGACCTTGATCGTGCCGGCCGTGGGGTCCAAAGCCCTTCGCGATGCCGCGGACGCCCGCATTCTAGCATGTCCTCGCCCTGAACGCCACGTTTGACCTCATGGCCCAGGTCTGCGCCTGGTGCGGCGGCATCCATCCCAAGCCCGACGATTCCGGCACGAGCGACGGCATCTTTGCGCGGAACCTCTCGGCCGCCTTCTCCTCTCTTTCCGTGAAGAAGGCCGGATACGTTGGGGCAACGAGCGGCCTTCCCTCCGCCAGCGCGCACCTGACCAGGCACATCGCCTCGGCGCCCTTTCGCGACCACGACATGCCGCGGCCCTTCATGCGGTCGGCTCCGACGTGGGCGTTGGTGCCTTCCATGGTGCCCATCGAGCTTTGCGGGAACACCACGGAATCGGCGTTGTTGAGCATGTATCCGCGCAGGTCGCGCACCTTGTCCCGCCGATTGGCGTCCTTGATCTTCGGCAGCACGCGCTCGCACATGCGCGCCAGCTGCAGCGGCCCGCCGCGCCGCGCCGGGCCCGCGGCCCACTCGCGCCGCGGGCCCTCGGGAAACGCCCGGCAAACCGTCTGCATCCCGTGGAACGGGTCGTGCGACCCCCTGACCTCGCACGACGCCGGCGCCATCTCGGCGATGCGGCCCGGGCCGCACCACCACCCCCCGGCGGCCCCCACCCACACCACGCCGACC
>CAUVMU010000029.1:0-10161 GCA_963552775.1 uncultured Eggerthellaceae bacterium
GGGCATCTCGGTGACGTATCGGTTCGCGCCCGCGCCGTCCGTGCGCGGGCGCATTGCCGCCTGCGCGCTTGCCTGCGTCGTGATTCTTTCGGTCGGCGTGTCCGCAGCGTGGCAGGTCCAAAAACCCGGCTTCTTCGAGGGCGCGCCTTCGCTCGACAAGAAACTCGTCGTAACCGCGCATCGAGGAGGAGCGGCCACGGCGCCCGAGAACACGCTGGCAGCGTTTCAGGGTGCTATCGAGCAGGGCGCCGACTGGGTCGAACTCGACGTGCAGCAGACGGCGGACGGAGTTCTCGTGATCATGCACGACTCCAGTCTCAAGCGGACGACGGGCGTTGACAGGGAATGCCGCGATCTTACGTACGACGAGATAGCGCGTCTCGACAACGGCAGCTGGTTCGGCCCGGCATTCGCAGGCGAACGGGTGTGCACGCTCGAAGAGGCGCTGCTCTTGTGCAAGGGGAAGGTGCGGGTCAATGTCGAGGTGAAGTCCGACGGACGCGGGAGCGACCTGGAGCGAAAAACCGTCGAGGCCGTCAACGTCTGCGGAATGAAAGAGCAGGTGGCGATTGCGAGCATTTCCTACGATTCCCTCGTGCGCGTCAAGGAGGCCGATCCCACCATGCCCACGCTGTTCAACATGACGATCGCCTACGGCCGCATTTCCGACATCGAGTGCGTCGACTACTTCAGCGTGGACGACTTCTTCGTGACGCCGGACCTCGTCGATGACGTCCATCGAGCAGGTAAGACGATCTACGCCTGGACCGTCAACGATCCGTCCAACATGCTGCGCCTTGCTGCCTGCGGCGTCGACGGCCTGGTAACCGATAACGTTGCGCAGGCCCGCGACCTTGCCGACGACGACGTCTCCGAAGAGCTTTGAGGGGATACCGATCGCGTTCCCTTTGCGTCGCCCTGGGGTCCTGCTACGCCTCCGCACGCCAAGGCGAGGGGAGGGGATTTCTGCAGGGGCACGAAGCGCAAGCGCGCCGTTGCGGGAAAGAGAGGATTCCGCAATGAGTCGGCCTTACCGTGGGAAAACCCTATAATGGAGATGCATTGCTCATGGCCAGGAGGGGGCTATGTTTGCGCCGAACCTTATCGCAGATCAAAGTTTCGTTCTGAGCGGGCGTACGCTCGCTGAACTTTCGAGGGCCGAGGTAGAGCTTGTGCGTTTGGAGGCGCAGCTCGAGTCGGAGCGCTCCAAAACAGCCCTTTCGAAGAACCTTGCCTGCTTGGAGGCCATCGCGACCCTGCGTATCGACGGCGAGGCCCCGTTGTTCGTGGACCTGTTGCGCATTTCGAACCGCTACGAGATCCTGCGCCTCGAAAGCGTCTCGAACGTCGGAGGCCCCTTAGAAGTCGACGCCTTCCTTCAAACCTGCAACGGCTTCAAGGCGCCGGTTCACGAGGCTTTCAGGTACCTCGAGGCCATCAAATGGATTGCCGGTACCGTGGACGAGTCCTTCGAGATCACGCCCGATTTCCTGCTCGACGTCCACTCGCTGTGCGTGTACGGTTGCCCCGCGCATGCAAGCGGGGTGAGGTTCCGGCGGAACCGCCACACGAACGAAAAGAACCGGGTGCCGTCCTCTCTGCACTGCCCGCCCGACCCATCGCAGGTGGAAAGCCTCATCGCCGACGTATGCCGCTTCGCCAACAAAAACGTGTACTCTCCGGTGGCCCAAGCTGCATTGGCGCATTTCCAGTTCGAGGGAATCAAGCCGTTCAAAAGTGCGCTCGACCGCACGGGACGGGCGTTCTGTCACGCCATCATGCATCGGCGCGGCTTCTTTCGCAAGGCGATAGTCCCCATAGCGCTCATGCCGGCCATCGACACGCGCGCGCATGCGATCCGCCTGCTTCCCTACGATGGGGGTCTGGACATGGATAGGTCTTCGAGGGCGTACGCGCTCGATAGTTGGGTGAGGTTCTGCGCCCGCAGTTCCCATGTGGCGGCGGTCGCCATGCGGGCCTACCTTGATGCCTTCATCTTCCTCGAACAGCACTGGCGGGAACGGGTGGGACGCATCAGCAAGGGTTCGGCCCTCGAGGAGCTCCTTTCCGTTCTCATGGGAAGCCCCCTGCTCACGGTCTCTCATGCGGCACGTCTTATCAATCGGGGCATATCGGCTACCAACGACGCCCTGAACCGTCTCGCCGAGCTGGGAATCGTTCGCTGCGACGAGGTCGTAGGAATGCGCAACCGCGTGTTCGTAGCCGACGAGGCCATCGCGCTGCTCGAGGAGATGGAACGCCGTATGATCCGCCAAAGCCCTATTGCACGCGAGGAGGCACTGCGCCTGATTTCGGAAGGTTCGACCGAGCGCTGATTCGCTGCGACGTTGCGGAATCGAACGTTTTCCGCAAGAGCGTTGTAGGACGGATATGCAGGGTCTATGGTGGTTTCAAGGGGAAATCGGGGGTGGCGAGCGAGGGGCTCGCGATGCGCGGAACCTGCCGTTTGGGGACGAAGTGGTTCGCATCGAAGGAGATGCCGGTCGACGAGAGAACGCATCGGGCACCCCGTGGTTTCCATGACCTTTCATCGAGAGCAGGAGGACACCATGGAGGAGAGGGACGTTCTATCCGTTCCGAAGCAAGCGCGCAGCACTTGCGTGGAAGGGCCCGCGTCTGAGGGGGCGACCTCGACGCGGGCGGGCCGTTCGGCGCTCAGCCGCCGCCGCTTCTTGCAGGCTGCCGCCCTGACAGCGGGCGGCGCGACGTTTTCCCACGTGCTCGCTTCGTGCGCACCGAAGGCCAAGGAGGATGACGCCGCTCGGAATGCTGCGGAATCCGTCTACGACAAGGTGGCCCGCAGCGTGTGCGCGCCGAACTGCGTCGGTAGCTGCGGGATAAAGGCGTTCGTAAAAGACGACGTTATCGTCAAAGTCGAACCCGCCGATTTTCCGGACACCGCCTACAACCGTATCTGCCTGCGCGGTATATCGAACGCGATGCAGCGGGTCTACTCCCCGGATCGCGTCAAGTATCCGATGAGGTGCATAGGGGAGCGCGGCTCGGGCGAATGGGAGCGCATATCGTGGAGTGAAGCTATCGACCTCATCTACGAGAAGATGCAGGCCAACATCGAGAACTACGGGCCGACCTCCAACGCCTGGCTCGGCATGACAGGCAACTACGCCGCCGTGCCCCAGATCTTCGCAACGCTCATGGCCATGAGCTACGGTGGGACGGGATTCACGAATTTCGGCATCATGGGCGACCTCGGCGTCAATCTCGGTTTCCTGCCGCCGCTCGCCGTGCATCAAGATGCCAGTTCCTGGGAGGACCTTATCGGTGCGAAGAGCATCATCATGTTCGGTTGCAACTACGCTGAGACGAACATGCAGGAAATGCACTTCGTCTTCGACGCCCAGGAGGCAGGTTCGAAGCTTGTTGTGGTCGATCCTCGTTTTTCAAGGACGGCCTCGAAGGCGGATTGGTGGATTCCCATCCGCCCCGGAACCGACGCGGCGCTCATCATGGCCCTGATGAGGATCGCCGTTGAAACGCGACGCTACGACGAGGCCTACGTGCGCAGCTTCACCAACGCCGCGTTCCTCGTGGACGTGAACACGAAGAAGCTCGTGCGCAAGGGCGCCGACTACCTCGTTTGGGACGAGCGCCAGGGCGGGGCGGTTCCTGTGGCGGCCCTTCCCGACGAGGCGAAGCCGACCTACCCGTCCGTTCAGGTGAAAGGCGATATCCCGAGCGAGGCGCTCGTTCCCGAAACCGCAGCGCTCGAAGGGTCTTTCACGGTCGAGGTCGACGGTGCCGCAATCGAGGTTAAGCCGGCGTTCCAGCTGCTCGTTGAATCGCTTGCACCCTTCAATCCCGCTTCGGCGAGCGCCATCTGCGAGGTCCCGGCCGAGGATATCGAGCGCCTTGCCGATCTGTACCTCGATGAGACCCCGTCGAACCTGCGCATCAGCCAGGGGACGAACCGTTACTGGAACGGTCATCTGCCGACGCGCGCGGCCATACAGCTCGCGGCGCTTTGCGGCAACATCGGAAAGCCCCATGCCAATATCAACTGGGCGGGCGGAACGCTCATGAGGTTCCTCTTCTCGCTGTCCGCCGAGGCGGTCATGCCGGTCAAGGGCATGGTCGCCCAGCAGCTTCCCGGAACGCAGTGGATGGACATCGTGGCCTCAGGCGACCCGTGCCCCATCAAGATGCTCTGGATCAACAACTACGGTTGGGGGACACAGGGCCCCGAGCGGGAGAAACTGCTCTCCGAAGTGCTTCCCCAGCTCGATTTCGTCGTGGTGAGCGAGCAGATCATGAACGCCGGCACCGATTTCGCCGATCTGGTGCTGCCGGTAACGACGTACTACGAGGAGCCTTTCGAGGTGGTGACGGCTTGGTCGTCCATGTACGTCCAGGTGCGCGAACAGGCAATCTCGCCGATGTACGAAGCCAAGACCGACTGGGAGATCGGGCAGATGCTCGCCGAGCGCTTCGGTGTGAAGAAGGGCAGTCTGTGGGAGCTCGACATCAAGGATTACTACCGCGACTACGTGTTCGCCAAGAACCTCGCTCCTGAGTTCTCGAGCATGGACTTCGACGAGCTGTGCGATAAGAAGGTTCTGAGGGCGAACTTCCCCGAACCGTTCATCGCGTTCGAAAGCCAGCGTTTTCAGACGCCTTCGGGCAAGGTGGAGCTCTACACCGAGGGCCTTGTGGATTTCGGCGAAGAACTGGCGTGCTTCTACGAGCCTTACGAGAGCAACCGCAACGAGAAGGCCGCCGACTACCCCTTGACGTTCATGAACTGCCGCACGGTCTACACCACGCATTCGCAGCACGTGAACCTGCCCTGGATCAGGGAAGTCGTTGCCCCCGAACCGTGGCTCGAAATGGCACCGGCCGACGCCGAGGAGCGCGGGATCGAGAGCGGGGATACGGTCCGCGTCTTCAACGATCGCGGTGAATACCGGGTCAAGGCGCTTGTTACGGCCGAGATAAAGCCCGGATGCATCAACCAGCGGCAGGGATGGTGGCCCAAGGACTTCCCTGACGGCTCCCATTACAGCAGCCTGCTCCACATGGAGCTGAATCCCGCCCAGGATGCCATCATGGAGACGAATTTCGCGCCCTACGACAACCTGGTGCAGGTGGAGAGGGTTTAAGGGGGACATCATGACGAAGTACGGATTTGCTATCAACCTGCATCGTTGTATCGGATGCCGCACGTGCACGATCGCCTGCAAAATGGAGAACGCGGTAGCGGACGGAATCCAGCGCATGCGCGTCCTCAACGACGACGAGGCCACAGTATACGACACGCCCGTCGGAACCTATCCCAGCCTCCAGTTCAACTGGACGCCCGTGCCCTGCATGCACTGCGACGCCCCTCCCTGCGTGGCGGCGTGCCCTCAAGGTGCTTCCGCCAAGCGCGACGACGGCATCGTGACAATCGACAAGGAGAAGTGCATCGGCTGCAAGCTGTGCATGGAAGCTTGTCCCTACGGTGCGCGCTCGTATGACGAGGTGACGAACACGGTCGACAAGTGCTCGCTTTGCTCTCACCGTATAGACGAGGGAACCGAGACGGCCATGTGCCAGCTCTGCTGTCCGAACAGGGCTATCACAGTAGGTGACCTCGACAATCCCGATTCGGCCGTCGCGAAGATCGTGGCCGAGAAGGAAACGTTCAGGCTTTTGCCGGAAGAGGGCACCGAGCCCAACGTCTACTACTGGGATTCTATGAAGTAACGACCTGTGCGGCTGCCGGGCCTTTGGGCTCGGCAGCCTGTCGAAGCGAAGGAGGGCCTTATGGGCGCTCGACCGGAAAAGGACGGCGCGCTGCTCGAATCCCGCCTTATGAAGCACGTATCTCGCGGGTTTTTCCGCCCGGTTGCACCGTTTGTCGAGGAGGTGCGGTGCGGCGCGTACGCGGAAGCGCTCTGCACGATCGTCGACCCTTGCGGCGACGAGGAAATCGCGGGAATCCTCGCCGAGATACGAGCCTTTTCGAAGACGCTGGGAGAGCGGGAACCGGAAGACGCGCGGCTTGCGCTCGAGGCGGACTTCAACCGCCTGTTCGTCGGTCCGGGCAAGCTTCTCGCGCCGCCCTGGGAGTCGTACTACGCATCCGTGCGCGACGGTGAGGGGAGGGGCTTTCTACGGGGGCGCACGGAGCGCTCCATTGCGGATTTCTATCGTGAGAACGGCTTCGCTCTGCCCGCGGATTCCGACGTGTTCCCCGACCATATAGGGGTCGAACTCGAGTTTTTGGCCCTCCTTGCGGCGCAAGAGGCCCAGGCGCATCAAGACGGGGCCGCCGAAGAGGTAGCCCGCCTGCAGGAGGTGGAGCTGCTCTTCCGTGAACGGCACGTGAGAACGTGGGTCGGCGATTTCGCACGTGACGTCGCAACGGGGGCGAGCACCCCGTTCTACCGAAGCCTTGCGCTGCTCGTTGCGCGCATCGTTTGATCGCGTGAAGCGCTCGGCGCGGGCGTCAGGCCTCGGCCCGCCGAGCGCTTCACGGTTTCCGCCATCAAGAACTCTTATCGTGCGGCGCGCGGGCGGCACAGGGGGGCCTCGCATTTCCTGAACGATTTTCCTTCAGATTAAAAATACGGTTCGTGCGATAAAAATTTCGAATGGCCTGGCCGTCCCGTTCACCGAGGGAAGTGCCGTATGCCGCTTTCCTTTGCTTCACGGATGATTACAATAACTGCAACGGGAGGGGCCGCATGGACGCTGCGCAGCGTTTCGCTGCGGTTTCTCCGATGCTTTCATCAAACCGGCAAAGGAGAGATGACGTGGCCCTCATTGGTATCCTGGTTCTGCTGCCCTTGCTCGTCGCGTTGCTGCTGCTGTTCGTGAAACGCGACGAAACGCGCACGGTCATCGTCGGCGCCGCAAGCGTTGCCGTAACGCTCGTCTCCCTGGCGCTCGCGTTCTCGTTCCTCGGCGCGCCGTGGATCCGCATCGGTTTCTCCTCCGAGGTCGTCGACGTGTGCGCATCGCTCGCCGGGTTCGCAGCCGCCGTTGCGGTGCTCTACTACGGCGCGAAGCACAAGAACGTTCTCGCGCTCGTGCTCGCGGCCGTCCAACTGGTCGGCTCGCTGTACTTCGATGTGTTCGTCGCGCACGGCGTCGAGGTTCCCGATGGGCTCTACGTCGATTCCCTTACCATCGTTATGGCGCTCATCATCGGCATCATCGGCAGCGGCATCTGCGTGTACGCGCTCGGCTATATGCGCGATTACCAAGCGCATCAGCCCGCAGGCGCATCCGACCGCCGGCCGCGTTTCTTCGCGCTCATGTTCGTGTTCCTCTCGGCCATGTACGTCATCGTGTTCTCGAACAACCTCGCCTGGATGTTCGCCGGCTGGGAGGTCACGACCGTCTGCTCGTTTTTGCTTATCGGCTACACGAAGACCGAAGAGGCCATCCGTAACGCGTTTCGCCAGATTATCATGAACCTGGTGGGCGGCATCGCGTTTCTGGTCGCGCTCCTGTTCATCGTCGGGACGTTCGGCACGCTTTCGCTGCTCGAGTTTTTGAACATCGGCGCCGCAAACCCCCTGCTCGCAACGCTTCCCGTGTGCGCCCTCGCGCTCGCCGGTCTGACGAAGGCTGCCCAGATGCCTTTCCACACGTGGCTGCTCGGCGCCATGGTCGCCCCGACGCCCACGAGCGCGCTTCTGCACTCGTCCACCATGGTGAAGGCGGGCGTGTTCCTGCTCGTCAAGCTCGCTCCGCTGTTCGTGGTCTGCCAGGTTCCCGCGTCCATGGTCATCCTCGTGGGCGGTGTTACGTTCATGCTCTGCTCGTTCATGGCAATCTCGCAGACGAACGCCAAGCGCGTGCTCGCATACTCGACCATTGCCAACCTCGGCCTCATCGTCGCCTGCGCCGGTGTGGGCACGCCTGAAGCGCTTTGGGCAGCCGTGCTGCTCATCGTGTTCCACGCCGCTGCGAAATCTCTTCTGTTCCTCTGCGTCGGCACGGCCGAGCACCATATCGGCAGCCGCGACATCGAGGACATGGATCTGCTGTTCGAGCGCATGCCGCGCCTCGCGCGTTTCATGATGCTCGGCATCATGTGCATGTTCATCGCGCCGTTCGGCATGCTCATCGCCAAGTGGGCCACGCTCGTCTCGTTCGCGGACACGGGCCAGATCGCGCTCATCGTGCTCCTCGCGTTCGGGTCGGCCGCCACGTTCATGTTCTGGGCGAAGTGGCTCGGCAAGCTCTCCGGCATAGCGGGAAGCCCCGACAACGTCGAGCTGTCGGTCTACCGCAGCGAGTGGGCCTCTCTCGTGCTCATGGCCGCCATCGCCCTGCTCGCCTGCGTGCTGCTGCCGCTGTTCTCGTTCGCGTTCGTCGAACCGTACGTGCGAAGCGTGTGGGGCGGTGCTCTGGGCCAGGATATCGCCACGGACAACCTGTGGATATCGTCTGTTCTGACGGTGTTCGTCGTGACCCTGTTCCTCGGCAGGTCGAAACGCTCGAAGCAGAAGAAGGGCTCGGTCTACCTGTCCGGCGTGTCGCTCGACGAAGGAGGGCGCCGGTACCGCAACTCGCTCTCGGGGGAAAGCGTTGCGACCGCGCGCAACCTCTACCTCGAGGACGTGTTCGGAGAGGGCCGCTTCAAGCTCGTCGGAGAGGCGACCTGCTCGGCTGTCATCGTGTTCGCGCTCGGTTGGAGCTCGCTTATCGTTATGCCGTTGCTGTAGGGAAAGGTCAAACGCATGTCTTTTCTGAGCATCCTCATAGGAACCGTCCTGTTCGCGGTTCTCGCTCCGGCGCTCGGCTGCCTGCTCGCGGGCCTCGACCGCATCATCTCTGCGCGCATGCAGGGACGCGTGGGGCCGCCCGTGCTCCAGCCGTACTATGACCTGCGCAAGCTCCTCGAGAAGGACGACGTCTCGGTGAGCGGAGTCGACGGCATGTACATGACCTGCGCACTCGCGTTCACCGCGTTCGCCGGCGGGATATTCTTCTCGGGCGGCAACCTGCTGATGAGCGCGTTCGTGATCACGATGGCGGGGTTGTGCTTCATCGTGGCGGCCTACTCGTCACGCTCGCCGTTCGCCGAGGTCGGCGCAGGACGTGAAACGCTCCAGGTCATGGCGTACGAGCCCATGGTGCTGCTCATGGCCGTGGCGTTCTATTACGCTGCCCATACGTTCAACGTCTCGGGGTTGTTCCTCCTCGACGCCCCCATCATCGGGTCCGCCTGGCTCGCGTTCGTCGGCTTTCTGTACATCCTCACCATCAAGCTGCGCAAGTCGCCGTTCGATCTGTCGTACTCGCACCACGCCCATCAGGAGCTCGTAAAAGGCGTGACGACCGAGATGAGCGGACGCACCCTTGCCAAGGTCGAAGTCATGCACTGGGCCGAATCCGTGTTGTTCCTCGCCTGGATCGGCATGTTCTTCGTCTGGGGGAACCTGTTGAGCCTTGTGCTCGCGCTCGCGGTCGCGCTTGCAGCCTGGTTCCTCGAGATTCTGATCGACAACAACTTCGCACGCGTCAAATGGCAGGCTATGCTGAAATGGGCCTGGATCGTGGCGTTCGTCACCGGCGGCGGCAACCTCGTCGCCCTCATGTTCCTGTAAGAAAGGGGAGGGCATATGGCTTACCTGTCGAAATCGCCCTGGGTCGTCCATTACGACGCCTCGAGTTGCAACGGCTGCGATATCGAGGTTCTAGCGACGCTCTGCCCGGGATTCGATGCCGAGCGCTTCGGCGTCGTGAACACGGGCAACCCGAAGCATGCCGACATATTTCTCGTCACAGGCTCGGTCAACGAGCGCAACATCGAGGTGGTCCGCCAGATTTACGACCAGATGGTCGAGCCGAAGGTCGTCGTGGCCTGCGGGATATGCGCCTGCTCGGGCGGCATATTCCACGATTGCTACAACGTAATCGGCGGGGTTGACAAAGCCATTCCGGTCGACGTGTACGCACCTGGGTGCGCCGTGCGCCCTGAGGCCATTATCGACGCCGTGGTCAAAGCCGTCGGCATCCTCGAGGAAAAGTCGAAAGCTCTTAAATCCGCGCAGAAAGGGGCTTAGCCGTGCCCTTCACCTCCACATTCACCACGCTCGCGCTCGACGAGCTGCACGACAAGGCGCAAGCGCTGCGCGACGAGGGCTGGCGTTTCGTGAACATCCACGCCGTCCATGTCGAACA
>CAUVMU010000030.1:0-10137 GCA_963552775.1 uncultured Eggerthellaceae bacterium
GCGCTGCTCCTCCTCGTTGCGGCGGGCGGGGCCGGGCTTGCATACCACTACGAGCTCTGGGGCGGTAAATCCGTTCCCGATGTGGTGGGCTTGGGGCAGGCCGAAGCCGAGGCGGTTCTCGTGGAGCAGGGATTCACCGTGCGCACTCTCCAGGTGAAGTCGGACGATACCGAGGGCATCGTGCTCGTCACCGATCCGGGGGCCAATTCCCGCCAGGCGGAAGGCGCTCAGGTCACGATAAACGTTTCCGTCGCCCGTATCGTTCCCGATATCATGGGCCTTTCCCGGGAAAGCGCCGAACAGGCGCTCGACGCCGAGGGGTTCACGGAGGTTACGTACGAGAACGTCAAATCCGACGAAGAGGAGGGTACCGTCGTCGGGGTCTCGCTCGACGCCGGAACCCGTGCGAAAAGCACTACGGAGATCGTAGTCTCCATCGCCGAGGCCTATACCGTCCCCGATATCGCGGGCCTTACGCTCGACGCTGCCCAGGAGGCTATCAAGGACGCCGGGTACACGGTCAACGTCGTGTACACCTACACCGAACGGATCACCGACGGGACGATCCTCGGGACGCAGCCCCATGCCGGCGACAAGCTGAAATCCGGTTCGTCCGTTACGATAGAGGTCGCACGCTCGCGCGGAGCCGAGCTGATCGCCGCCGCTCAAAGCGTCGTGCATAGCGGAGCCACGTTCGAAATCGGCGGCACGCGCTACGAGGTGGTCTCACTCGACGGCCTCGAGTACATCGGCAACAACCAGACCTCCGTCACGTTCACGGGCCGCCCGTACACGTCTTTCCTCGGAGAGACCATCTACCTTTCGTCGCGCACGGTGAACGCGGTCATATCCTGGAACGACGACAACACCGTCGCGAGCATCTCGTAACCGCGTGCCCGCTTCGCTTTACAAGACCGAAGGCATCGTGCTGCGGCGTCGGCGTCTGGGCGAAAGCGATCGCGTGGTCACGTTCCTCGTGCGGGACGGGTCGCTGCTGCGCGCGGTGGCGAAGGGAGCGGCAAAGCCGACGAGCGCGCTTGCGGCGCGGGTGGAGCCCTTCTCGGTCGTCAACATGCTCTGCGCTCCTGGTCGCAGTCTCGACATCGTAAAAGAGGCCCGCGTCGTCGAAGGGAACGCGCGCATCCGCACGCAGCCTGAGCATACGGCCTGCGCTTCGCTTATCGCCGAACTGCTTGATCGCACCTCTCTTGAAGGCTTGCAGAACCCGCGTCTTTACGACATGACGGTTGCGGCCCTGCGCGCCGTAAACGAGGGCAGTGCATCTCAGGCGGCCTGCATCGCCTGCGCCCATGCGTTCAAGACGACCGCTTTGCTCGGAGTGCGGCCCCAATTCGACTCGTGCGTGACCTGTGGAGATGCCGTGTGCCTCTTCGAGCGGGGAAGAGGTGCCTTCTCGTTTGCGGAGGGAGGCGTTGTGTGCGCATCGTGCGCGCCTTCGACGGACTCCCAGCTGCTCGATACGGCGACTCTTGCCTGGTGCCGCGTCATGGTGGCCGAGACTTTCGGCGAGCTGCTCGCGCGCGACGTACCCCTCGAGGCTACCTTTTCCGCGCTCCAGTTCTTCCAGCAGTGGGCGCGCATTCATTTCAATGTGGATCTTAAGTCGCTTAACATGCTGTTCACCTGCGGGATGTTCTAAGCTCCGCAAGTAATGTTCGCAGCATAAAATATCTCTATAGAAGAATAATTTGGGTTATACTTATCCTGGTAGTTTATTGGAGCCATCGAGGATAGGGTTTATGGATTACGTAACAACGAAGACCTATCTTGGGGACATGCTGCATGCGGCCTCCCAAATTCTGCTCGTGCCGACGGTCGTGTTCCTGCTCGCGTTCTTGGGCTATGCGGTCTTCTGCATCGGGAGCGTCATCGTCGAGGGGGTGACCGAGCGGCGCAACTTCAAGGTCTCCATGCCCGCCTTCTTGGCCGACCTTGCAGCTGCCGACCAGGTTGACCTGCCGGACGTTATAGCAAAATCCGGCCTGCTCAACCGTCAGAAAATAGCGCTGCTCACGCTCTACGACTATCGCATGTTGCCTGACGATGCCCTGATATCCCTGGTTAAGCGCCTTATCTCCGAAGAAGACATCTATTACGGAAAGATTCTCGGCCGCAACAACGTCGCGGTGCGCGTGGCCCCCATGCTCGGCCTCATGGGCACGTTGATTCCTTTAGGTCCGGGCATTGCCGCGCTGGGGACGGGGGACCTCGTCTCGCTGTCGAGCTCGCTTATCATCGCCTTCGACACGACGGTTGCCGGTTTGGCCGCCGCCGCCGTCTGCCTCATCGTTTCGAAGATTCGCAAGAGCTGGTACGAAAACTACATGACCGCGCTCGAAAGCGGCATGGCCACCATGGTCCAGAAGATAAACGACCTGGTAAAGGAAGGAAGGCTTACCGTAGAGCAGCCAAGCGACTACGCGTTCCTCTACCAGGCGGCTCTCAAGCGGGCAGACGCGAGCGTTCCAGCGGTCGCGCCCGTCCCCGCGACCGATTAGGCGGCGATACCATGGCGAGCTATTACGATTACGCCAAGCTCAGCTTTCGTCGCCCGCGCGTCGAGGAAGAAGTCGACCCGCTGTCCTCGGTCGCCAACATCGCCGATGCCATGCTCGTGTTCGCCTGCGGCATCCTCATCGCGCTTATCGTGGCGTGGAATGTTGACGTGAACAAGGTCGTTCAGGTCGAGATAGACCGGACCAAGCAGATCGAGGACGTGGAAACGCTTCAGGACGTGCTCGCGGGGGAGGGCGACTCCTACATCGAGCGCGGTACGGTGTACCAGGACCCTAATACTGGCAAGCTCTACATGCTCGAGGCAAAAGAGAGCGCCAGTGCAGGGGCATCGGCGGACGGGAGTGCAGCTGCGAGCGAATCGCCTGCCGATGGAAGCGCACGGGAATGATGACCTATGGAATCGTGCGAGAATCAAAGGCCGTGCAGGTCCGAAGGCGTCGCAGGACGTGAGCATCGCATCCTGCGCGCCCCCTCGCGCACGCTGCTGCGCAAGTGCCTGCGCGTCGTGTGCGCGTTCGCGCTTGCGTTCTCCGGCACGCTCGGGGTCGAGGTGGCCCTCGCGACGGCTGCTCCATCCAGCGCGACCGCTTTGCTTGGCACCGCATCTCCTTCCGAGCTCGCTACCCCCGATCAAGGCAACCCCGACGGCAATCTCCCGGTCGAGAAGCCGGCGATTGCGGACGTCGGCATGTACGATGCCAACGACCCGGCGAACCAGTTCTCCGTGAACAACATCCTGTCGTACGCAAGCCAGGGCATCGTCGGTTCGGCGCGCATCCAGACGCGCGGCGGTTCGCTTGACTTCGACACGGTCATCTGGTGGAACGACGGGTCTGCTGAGAACGGCGGCTCGCGCGTGACCTGGCGTTTGTCCGACCCCGTCGGCATTGCGGACGTTTCCCCGACCGGAGTCATCACCGCGCGCGGTACCGGCGATGGCGTCGTAACCGTCACGGCCGTCGTATCGGCAGCGGATTCCGCAACCGGAGCCGAACTGGCCTGCTCGGTCGAGGTGAGCATCGAGGGCCAGACCGATACCCCGTACGTGAAGAGCATCGTCGTGTGCGACGATAGCGGCGCGCCCATCGATCCGTCGTACCTGTTCGAGGACGATACGCTCGCGACGGCGGTGCTCAACCTGCAGGCGCGCGTCGTCGTGCATGAACCCGCAAGCGACGAGGATACCGAGTACCTGGTCACCAGTGCGAGCGGGCTTGCGGTTCAAACGCAAGGTCGCGTGTCGGACCTCGTGTGGACCACAAGCGACGAGGACGCGGGCGTCGTGTCGGAGTCGGGGGTGTACCGCCCGCTCAAGACGGGCGTGAACACGGTGCGTGCCCGTTCGAACGCCGGCTTCAACGCAAGCGCTATTTGGGATGACGCGCTTATCGTCATGCCCGGCGGCGACAAGGGGGACTGGCATCCCCAAAGCACGCTCACGGTGCGCGTCGTCTGGGAGACCGAACCCAATACCGTCGTGAAGGAAAAGGAGTATTCGATAGCCGACCTCGAAGCGCTCGGCACGCAGACCCTCGCCTACACGGCCATCGGCGGCGCTCGCGGTTTCAAAACGTTCCTCGGCCGCGGCCCCTACCTGTCCTCGATCCTCGACGATGCGGGCGTGAACACCGACGGGGTAAAAGAGCTCGCCTTCGAAACGGCCGACAACTACCAAGATCAGGTGAGCTGGGATTTGCTCGTCGATACCGACCGCTACTATTTCCCGAACATCGAGGTGAACAGCTACGCCGAGGCCGTGCAGGTCGCCCCCATGATCGCTATCGACTCGCGGAAGATAACGGACGGAGTCTCGTCGGTGACCCCGCAGGATTACGACAGCCTCGATGGCAACCGCCGCTTCCTGCTTCTGTTCGGAGCGAAGAGCGACGGGACGATCAGCACGCGCTACCAGGTGTACAACATCTTCGCTTTGCGAGTGGTGCTTGCAGGCGGGCCGCCGCCCGAGGGGGGCGGCGAGCCCGGTCCCGACCCCAAAGGCGGCGGCTCGGGCGGGGGAGGGACGCCCGGCGGCAGCGGGAGCAACCCCGGAGAATCAGGCGGCAGCTCCCTTTCCGAGAACAGTACGGGTGAGGGCGGCGGCGACGTGGGCCTCTCCCAAGAAGGCGGGTCCGGCGCAGCTTCGCGTTCGCTGGGGACCTGGTCGGTTCTACAGGCTATCAACAAGTACCCGTCCGACGTGGACGACCTGCTGCTCGACAACCCGTTCGCCCCGTTCGCCCTTCCCCTGACGTTCGGGTTCGCAGCGGCAGGCGGTCTGGAAAAGTACCTGGCGTACCGTCGCCAGAAGAGAATGCCGGCTTTCGCATAGGAGGAAGATGATGAAGCGAACACCGAAGAGCGCGCCTAGACGCTGGGCCCTCGTCCTGTGCGCGGCGCTGATCTGCGCGCTCGTTCCCTCGCTTGCGGCTTTGGCCGAAAGCTACACGGGGACGGATTATTCCTGGTATCGGGGACACGAGGCGGAGCAGTCCTATCGCCTTGAATCGACGGCGCAGATGAGGGCGTTCGCCAACATCGTCAACGGCACGGCCGACGTCGACGCCGACGGCACGCTCGAACCGGCCGATGCGTTCGCGGGCAAGAAGCTCGTGCTCGACAACGTCTTCCCGATCAACTTCCAGGGCGAGCACGTGGCGCCCATCGGCTCGGCGGAGCATCCCTTCGCAGGTTCCTTCGACGGAAACGGCCGCACGGTCGACAACTTCAAGATCGTCTCGACGGATATAGACGGGCTCTCGAGGAACATCGGCCTGTTCGGCTACGTGGGGGCTTCGGGCAGCATAACGAATCTGGCCATCGGTTCCGCCGCCTCGATCGAGGTCGTGCGCACCGCGCCCGAGGCTTCAGCCATCGAGAACGTGGGCATGGTGGCGGGATACTGCGGCGGCACCATCAGCGGCTGCTCGAACAACGGCTCTCTTTCCGTGAGGTCGGCCGCCGAGCAGAAGAGCAAGGACGCCTACCTGATGATATCGTTCGTGGGCGGCGTGGCCGGCCAGTGCGTCTTCGACATGGACGATTGCTCCAACGCCGGCCCCGTCGTGGTCGAGCAGGCCTCCACCCCCGTTACAGAGTACGAGCACGTCTCGCTTGTGCGCGGCGTGGGAGGCGTCGCCGGGATAATCGGCGACGCCTCGCGCCTCGGCGACTACAAGAACCCTATTTACGGCGAAGCCGACAAACACGGCTCCATCGCGCGGTGCTCCAACACGGCGAAGATAGTGGTCGAAACGCCCTCCGCCGCGGGTCTCGACCGCTTCTTGAAGCCGGTGACGGCTCAGAGCGAGTACGTCGGCGGCGTGGTCGGGTACAGCCGCGGCAACGTTTCAGCCTGCACGAACGGGGCTGCCAAGCCGGCATCCTTCCTCGGACAGAACGTGCAGGATGTAGGCTACGTCCGTGCGCCGAACGGTGTTATGGTCGGCGGCGTGGTGGGGTCGCTGCGCGGCGTCTCGGCCGATAAGGTCCATGAGGCGCACGCCGACGACGGCGCGGACGGAGCGGACCCGCTCGTCCTTTCGGACTGCCGCAACTACGGCGACGTGTGCGGGCGCGCCACGGCGGCGGGCATCGCCGGGAAGACGGGCAGCTACGTTTCCACGCTGCGCTGCATCAACGGCAACAAGATTGACTCGTTCGGCAATACGGTTACTACCTACGTTCTCGCGACGCGCTGGAACAAACCTGCGCCCGCAGGCATTGTCAGCCTGTCGAACGGCGATGTCAGCTACTGCGTCAACCTGGCCCAGGTCGCGTCGGGGACGTGGAAAAACGAGGCCACGCGAGAGTACTCCATCGGCTCGGGCTACTACGCGTCGGGCATCTGTGGGAAGCTCTCGTTCTTCGAGGATCTGAACAAGGAAACGGGTGACTGGGAGCGCAAGACGCCTCTGCCCGAGGTGCACTCGTGTCTCAACATCGGCCAGATCGTGGCCGAGGCGGGCATGCGCCAACGCGGTATTGTCGGCGAGAACGACGGGTACGTGCACGATAACGTCCTGCTCAAGGGTGTGGTTTACAACGACGACGCCGTGTACGGCGACGAGCCCGAAGACACCTCTGCTTCGGGCGCGACGGGCAAGAACCTCGTTCTTTCTGCCGATGAACTGCGAGGGAACAAGGCCGCCGAGGCCATCGCTCTGCTCAATCTCGCTGCCCAGGGCAACGGGTGGGAGAGTTACTGGATTCGCTCCAAGGACACGACCGCGTCGGGCGAGAACGCGGGATACCCGCTGCTCTCGACTCAGAATCCCTGGGGGGCGGGAACCCCTCTCGCTTCTGCCCAGGTAACGCTTAAGAAGGACGCGGCCTACATCGGCGCCGCGAGCGCGCCTGAGGTGGAGGTCTCGCTCGGCGGCGACGTGCTCACAGCCAACGTTGACTACCGGGTGGTTCCCCAGAAGGAGGCCGTCGAGCCTTCGACGGGCAAGCCGTATCGGGCCACGGTTGTAGGGCTGGGCCGTTATGTGGGCGAAGCGAGCGCGTCGGTGAACTACGACGTCACCGTAGGGGATTTGTCCTCGTGCACGGTGAAAGTGTCGCCGCCGGCCTTCAACTTCTCCGTGCAGGCCCCCGCCGCCTCCGACGTGACCGTTGTCACGCCAGGCGGAGCGACGGTGCCCGCCAGCGAGTACACGTTCGCCGTTCTCGACGGCCAGGGCAACCCGGCAGAGCCACTCAATGCAGGCGCGTACACGCTGCGCGTTACGGCTGTGGCGGGTTCGACGTACTTTGCCGGCTCTTTGGACGGCGAGTACCGCATCAAGCCCGCATCGCTTATGCGCGACGTGACGTACACCACGATCTCGTATCTCGGCCGCGACTACAAGTGGGCCGACTCCAAGAACCCGGGCGAGGCCGAGGATCCCTCTACCGTGCTGCCCTATACGGGCGTGCCGGTCGAGCCCGTCGTGAACACCGTCACCTACAAGGGCCACAACCTCGTGGAGGGGCGAGACTACAAGGTAATCTACGGTAACATAAACTCCGACGAGGGATTTTCCGGGAGCATCCATGACAACAACCTCGGGAAGAAGGGCGATCGGGGCTTCGGATGCGTCACAGTGCGCTACATTCCCGGCTCCCAGTCGAATTTCTCGAGCTACGCCAATATGATCTTCGTCATCCAGGACGACGGTGCCGCGCTCGATCTGGGCACGGCGACCTACGAGGCTCCCGAGCAGGTATACGATGGTGCCCCGAGCACGCCCGTCAAGCTGTTCGCCGGTGCTATGCAGCTGACCGAGGGAACCGATTACGACATCGCGTACCGCGACAACGTGGAAGTCGGCACGGCGCATTTCACGGCAACCGGCAAGGGGCGCTTCTCCGGAACGCTCGAAGGCACGTTCGAGATCGTGTCCGGATCGCTGTACAACATCTTGTACGCCTACGAGGGCGCGGGCACGGCGGCCGACCCGTATCGGGCGACGGTCACGGGCGTCGAGTACACGGGCACGCGCGATTCCTTCGAGTTGAAGATTCCCGCAACGGTCGAGCATCAGGGCCGTACCTACACCGTGACGGCCGTCGGGCGGGCGGCCTTCGGCGGCGAGGGCTCGTCCAGCTTCTCGGGCTCGCTCGCCAATACGTCGAAGCTGAAACTGCGGGCCGTCGAGCTGCCCGCCACGATCGAGCGCATAGACGCCTTCGCGTTCGGAACGAATGCGAACGGGATTACCGCCCCGCTCGAGCGCATCGAGTTCGCGCTTGGCTCGAAGTTGACGTCTATCGGGGCAAACGCATTCCGCCAGTGCAAGAACCTCGTCTCCATCAGCCTGCCCGAGAACCTGGCTTCCCTGGAGACCGCGGCGTTCAGGGACTGCACGGCGCTCAAGGAGATGTCGTTCGCTACCCGCAGCGCAACACTGCCCGATAGCGTGGCGAAGGACGCTTTCTACTCGCTGAGCGGGGTCACGGTACACGGTTTCGAATCCGCGCTCGCGGTGAAGGCGCTTGTCGAGGACAACGCCGCCTCGACGACCGGGGCCAACGGCGGTCGGGGCTTTTCGTTCGCACTCTTTAAGGCGTCGCTCGACGAGGCGACGGTCGATGCCGTCGCCGACCAGGAATACACGGGTGCGGCGATTTCGCCCGCCCTCACGGTTCGCATCGGCGATACCGTTCTACAGGCGGGTTCCGACTACACGGTCTCGTTCTCGAAGAACGTGGAGCGCGGAACGGCCGAGGCCGTCGTGCGCGGCGCGGGCGCGTATGCGGGCTTCACCACGGCGACGTTCTCAATAGTGCCGAAGTCGCTCGAGAAGGCCGAGGTGGCCCCTATCGCCAACATGGTGTACAACGGAGCCGACCAAAAAGTGACGACCGTCGTGCAGCTCGCCGGTCGCACGCTCGCGCGCGGCGTCGACTACGAGGCCGTCATCGAGAACGAACAGGGCGTTGCGGTGAGCGCACCGAACGGGATAGGGCGCTATACGCTCAAGGTGAACGGGTTGGGCAATTACCGGGGAACGTCGAAGACGGTCGTTTCCTTCGAGGTGGTTCCCGCTTCGCTCGATGCGGCAAAAGTGGATTTCATTCCTTCGCAGGAGTACACGGGCTCGCCTCTCGAGCCTGGGGTGACGGTGACCATCGGGTCGCATGAGCTCGTGAGCGGTCGGGACTTCACCGTCGCTTACGCGGACAACATCGAGATCGGAATCGCCACGGTTACGATTACGGGAACGGGAGGCTACACCGGATCGGTGAAGGCCACGTTCAAGATAACGGAGCCCTCCATCCGCCGCGCGGTCATCGTGGGCGTGGAGGACAAGCTCTACACCGGAGAGCCCATCGACCTCGACCCGATCGTGGTGCTCGACGGCAAGCTGCTGCAGAAAGACGTCGACTACACGTACGCCTACCGCACGTCGAAGGGCTTCGATGTCGATAAACCTGCAGATGAAGGACGCTACAGCATTGCGATTACGGGGAAGGGCTCCTATTCCGGCGTAGTGACCAAGACGTTCGGCATCGTGCGCGACCTCGCTCCTGACACGCGCAAGAGCGTGGAGGACGCGACGCAGGCATCGACTGAGCCTGCAACCTATACGGGCCGTGCGGTGGTTCCTGCGACTACGGTCGTGGTCGACGGACATACGTTGAAGGCGGGGGAGGACTACATCGTCGGCGGCACGGACAACGTCAACGTCGGCAGGGCGAAGGCCGCCCTTGTGGGTATCGGGAACTATCGGGGCGTGAAGACCGTCGAGTTCTCCATCGTTGCAGCCGACCTGTCCTCTGCCGAGGTGGCTCCTGTTGCCGACCAAGCCTATACGGGCGCGCCCGTCGAACCCGAGCTTTCAGTGAAACTCGGTTCGGTGGAACTCAAGGCGGGTATTGATTATCGGGTTTCCTATGAGAACAACGTGCAGGTAGGACGCGCAAGTTTCACCGTTACCGGACAAGGGAACTACACGGGCAGCGTTTCGGGCGGCTTCGCCATAGTCAAGATCGAAACCGAGTGGACCCGCATCGCCGGCGGCACCGCCCTCGACACCATGGCGGCCATAGCCGATGAGGGCTGGGAGGACGGCTCGGCCGCCTCGGTCGTGCTCGCCTCGGCCGAGGGCTACTGGG
>CAUVMU010000031.1:0-10064 GCA_963552775.1 uncultured Eggerthellaceae bacterium
GAAGTACGTATACGAGGCGATTATAGAACCCAGCGGGGAGTGGCTCGAGGCCCGCTTCCCCGACCTCGGCATCATCACGCAGGGCGAGGGCATGCAGGATGCGGCTTTCATGGCGCAAGACCTCTTGGAGAACCACATCGTCATGGCTCTGCAGAAAGGGCACGAGCTTCCGGCACCAACCTTCGGCAACGACTGCAGCGCGAACGGCTACCGCATGGGCATCGTCGTTGAGTGCGACGAGGGCACGCCGCAGGACGAAACCATGAGCGTGAGCGAGGCGGCTGACATCCTGGACGTGACGCCGACCCGCGTCAGGGCGATGATCAACAGCGGCATCCTCAAGAGCCGGAAGGTCGGCATGGTCCATATGGTAGACGCGCAAAGCGTGATGGACAGGTTCAACGAACCCGCGCACGCAGGACGGCCCAAGCGCGAAGCTGCGTTGGCATAGCGTGGGCAGAACGAAGACGTTCTGCCCACATTGCGGCAGCACGTGCCGGCGGGCCAGCGCTGCCAGTGCCGTCCGCGCGCGAAGAGGAAGCCCACGGCGGCGGACAAGACCCGCGCCCAGAGGGAACCGTGGCGTGCGAACTACTCCAGCACCAAATACCAGGCGGCAAGGCAGAAGGCGAGTGCTCCCGCACACGCGGGGATGATCCACGCCGCCTCGGGCGGCGCCGGGCTAGCCGTCGGCGCTCCCCGCACACGCGGGGATGATCCCGTCACGTTGCAGACGCCCGCACCCGCCGCCCAGTGTTTCCCGCACACGCGGGGATGATCCGAACCCCCGACGCGTGCAAGGCTCTAAATGCGCGAAACTAGAAGCTGGTTGATCGACACGCCCTGCTCGGCTGCTTCCATAGCAACGCGGCGGTGCTGTTCTTTCGTCATACGAAGCGCGAATCTTCCACTGTATGCTCTTTTCCCAAGGGGGGTAGCCGCCTCTTCTCCATCCTCTGCGTATATTTCGAGAACATCGCTTACCGCGTTGGTCACTCCCTCGAACGCTTTTATTCTATCGGGGTCGAGGAAAGAAACGTAAGGAAACTCTACGACCGTGCCGACGAACTCTTGGTCTTCTTCCGACCAGAAAATCCGATAGGTGTAATCTTCTGCTTTATACATTTTTTCCTTCCTCCAACTTCTTGATCGCGATAAGAACCTGTTTTACTTGGTATGCCTTTGCTTTTCCTTTAGTTGGCTGAATGATGACGGGCGGGTTCCCTTTCCAGGGTTTTTAAAAACTATATGCGAACCGCCAGTTTTTCGTGGTTCACCGAAGAAATGGACGCACACTTTCAGAAAGTCGGAGAATTTGATATCTGCCGGGTTGGTTCCCATCTCTTAAACTATCTTTTCAATGCTCGCCATTCAATATCCTTTCTTGTATACGCACTACGATATCATATATGAGGGCAATCCTGGCAAAGGCCGCGAAGGCTGAAATACCGCACGGAAAGTGAGCAGGGAAAATCACCGCTATCCGCAGTTCAGACGCCGTTTTCTTAAAAATCCACTGCGGAGGTCAGGTTAAGTTGAAATGGATGGGAAGAGCAAATCAATGATTGCCAATAGTGCTTCGAAGGTCAGGTTTCTTGGACTTGCAATCGTTGTTGTAGCTACAATCTCGTTCTCGGTACTATGCTTCGTGATACTTCGCCTTGCCGCCCTTGAGCAACCTACGGCCGTCATTCTCACTTCCACAGGAAGCGTCTCCCCTGTTTATTTGTTTGACACAGTTGTGGCTGTAAACTGCTTATGCGGCATCCTCATACTCCCGGAAGGGTTGCTCTTGTTGTCGAAACGAACTCGAGCATCACGTACGTTCCTGCCGTTTTCTTTCGTTATGGTGACCGTTCCTTATCTCCTCGGCTCTTTGCTGCAAGAGACGAATCCTGTGCTTTTGATTGCCAGCATTCCGTTCTACCCGACGATGATAATCTGCATAGCCCTCTTGATTATCGTTGCTCGATCTTTGAGCGGGAAACGTCCTTCCCAGAACTCGGGAGGGCTCTGAGCCAAAGAGCGGCCTCACAAGAGCGACCTTTGATAGGCTCGCCGAGAAGGTGATGTCCGTCTATTCGGGTGATGCCGACAAGATGAGAGATGAACAGCGTCGTGACTGGTCCGGCCCCAGGCCCGCGTTCGGGCTCTTGCGCTTCTCCTTGGAGGACCCTTTCCTGCGCAGACCGTCCTTCCAGTCGACATTGAAGAAGAAGTCTTGAAGGCCGTGTTCAGCTTGCAGAGTATTTCGGCGGTCGTCGCATCCATGGTCGCAGCCCCCATTCTATAGGATAGACTTGCCCCTATCGTGGAAGACCTGGTTCTCGACATACTCGACGAGCTGCGCCGCAGCTCCGAGCTCGACGCGAAGGCGCTCGCCGCGCTCGTGCGCAAGCACAACGACGCGCGCTCCGACGTGTCGACGCACCTGGCGAAAAAGCATATCCACCCGTTCTACCTGCGCGTGAAGAGCAAAGATCCCGCACGTTGGGCACGCTGGGCCGTTGACGACGAGCTCGAGCGCCGATTCCTGCAAACCGTGCAGATGAAGCCGCGGCGAACCGCCTCGGGCGTGGCGACCGTCACGGTCATCACCAAACCGTGGCCCTGCGCGAGCGCCTGCCTGTACTGTCCCAACGACGTGCGCATGCCGAAAAGCTACCTTGCCGACGAGCCGGCCTGCCAACGTGCCGAGCGCAACTTCTTCGACCCCTACCTGCAGGTCGCCTCGCGCCTGCGCGCGCTTTCCGCCATGGGGCACGCGACCGACAAAGTCGAGCTCATCGTGCTCGGGGGAACGTGGAGCGACTATCCGCGGGCCTACCAGGTATGGTTCGCACGCGAGCTGTTCGCTGCGCTCAACGAGGCGGACGACCCTGACCTCGGCGCGCGCCTCGCGCGCCGGCGCGCCTTCTACGAACAGGCGGGGATTTCGAGCGACCCCGACGAGCTCGTTCGTCGGACGCGGGCGGTCCAGGAGCTCGTCAACGATGGAGCGCTGTCCTACAACGGGGCCTTCGACGAACTCTATCGCGAAAACCCTGCTTGGCAGGCGATGAGTGCTCGCCAGACATCCGACTTCGCCGAGCTCGAAGAGCAGCAGGCCGCAAACGAGAAGGCCGCGCATCGCGCCGTGGGGCTCGTCCTGGAAACGCGCCCCGAAGCGGCCACCCCCGAGAACCTCAAGCTCATGCGCCGCCTCGGGTGCACGAAAGTGCAGATGGGCCTTCAGAGCCTCGATGCTTCGATACTTGCGGCCAACGACCGCGCCGCCGATCTCGATACGGCACGAGGCGCCTTCGACCTCGTGCGCGCCTTCGGGTTCAAGATCCACGCCCACCTCATGGTGAACCTGCTCGGATCGACGCCCGAGACCGACAAGCGCGCCTTCGAGCGCTTCGTACGTGACCGGTCGTTCACACCCGACGAGGTCAAGCTCTATCCCTGCGCGCTCGTTGCGGGAACGGGATTGGTCGAGCGCTACCGCATGGGTGATTGGCGCCCCTACACCGAGGACGAGCTTGTGGACGTGCTCGCGCACGATCTGATTGCAACGCCCCCTTACCTGCGCATATCGCGCATGGTGCGCGATATATCGGCGCGAGACATCATGGTCGGAAACAAGAAGACGAACCTGCGGCAAACGGTGGAGGCCGCCGTGGCGCGCTCGGGACGGCCCGTCGCCGAAATCCGCTACCGCGAAATCGCAACGGAGGGAACCGATATCGGATCGCTTACGCTCGAAACCGTCCCCTACGACACCGCGAGCACGCGCGAGTTCTTCCTGCAATGGACCGCGCCCGACAACCGAATCGCCGGCCTCCTGCGGCTCTCGCTCCCGCGCGACGAGTACGTCCGCGACCATGCGGACGATCTGCCCGTACGGTCGGGCGAGGCCATGATCCGCGAGGTGCACGTGTACGGTCGCGTCGCGCACCTCCACACCACGGGAGCGGGTGCTCAGCACCTCGGACTGGGAAAACGGCTCATCGAGGAGGCGTGCCGCATCGCGCGCGAGCAGGGATACGAGCGCGTCAACGTTATCAGCGCCGTGGGAACGCGAGCCTACTATCGGAGCCTCGGCTTCTCCGACTGCGGCCTCTACCTGCAAAAAGCGCTTTAGAGCGCCAGGAGGCGACCTTCAAGGCCACGCGAGCGGCGGCGCAAACGGAGCGCAAGACCACGTGCGACCCGCGCAGGCACACGTATCGGGAGACGAGCGCAACACGGGGTTCCGAGCGCAGGGCGACACAATACGAAGGCGGCCCCCCAACCCCCAACCCCCAACCCCCAATCCCTTAACCCCTTAATCGAGCGCTGCCACGATCGCGTCGAACAGTTCGTCGTAGCCCTCGTACGCAACGAGGTCGGGATTCGCAGCCTTGATGGAGCCGGGCGCGCGGAACAAAAAGCCCGCCTTGCTCGCGCGAATCATGCCCAGGTCGTTATGGCTGTCCCCTGCGGCGACCGTATCGTAGCCGATGGACTGCAAACCGCGCACCGTGGTCAGCTTCGAATCCTCGACGCGCATGCGATAGCCCGCAACGGCACCGTCCTGCGCGATGTCGAGCGTATTGCAGAAAATGGTCGGCCGGGCAAGCTTCTCCATCAGAGGGCTCGCGAACTGCGAGAACGTATCGCTTACGATGATGACCTGCGTTACGGCGCGCAGGCGGTCGAGAAATGCGCGCGCGCCGGGCAGAGGTTCGATGGTCGCGATGGTTTGTTGGATCTCGGTCAAACCCAAGCCGTGCCCGCGCAGAAGCGCGATGCGCTCGCCCATGAGCTTGTCGTAATCGGGCTCGTCGCGCGTCGTGCGCGCCAGCTCGGGAATACCGCTCGCCTCGGCGAATTCGACCCAGATTTCGGGAACGAGCACCCCCTCTAGATCCAAGCACACGATGTTCATAGCGGTTCGACCCCCTCTTCCGCGCGCAGTTGCGCATCCGTTCGCGCCCGCATACGGGCGCTCTTCCTCCTAGCCCGGGAAATCCTGCACCAAGCGCTCGACGATGCGCGCGCAGTTACGGGCCGCCTTCTCCTCGAACACCGGATAAAGCTCCTCGTCGCTGCCGTCCGCCTTGTCGGATATGGCGCGCACGATGACGAACGGAATGCCGTTCAGGTAGCATGCCTGCGCAACGGCCGCACCCTCCATCTCGCAGCAGCGCCCGCCGAAACGCTCGACCAAGAGCCGTTTTTCAGCCGCATCGCACACGAAGCGGTCACCTGAAACCACCCGTCCCGTGAACGCCCTGATGGAAGGTGCGGCCTCGGCGACCGCATGCAGAGCCGCGTCCGCAAGCTGCGGATCGGCCGCAAACGACAGGCGATCCATCTGCGGAACCTGCCCGAACTCGTACCCGAGGTTCGTCACATCCACGTCATGATGGAGCGCATCGGTCGAGACCACCACGTCGCCGATGTCGATCGATGCGTCGAGCGAACCCGCGACGCCCGTGTTCACCACGTGCGTGACGGCGAACACGTCGACGAGCACCTGCACGCACACCGCAGCGTTGACCTTGCCCACGCCGCAGCGCACGACCACGGCTTCGGTTGCGCCCAAACGACCGCAGAAGAACACCATGCCGGCCCTATGCTCGACCGACGCATCCTTCATCTGCGCTTTCAGGTAATCGGCCTCCACCTCCATGGCGCCAATGATGCCCAGCTTGACGGTCATGCGCTACTCCTGAAGGCGCGGGTAGGTCGTATGGGCCTCGTCGAGGCCGTACAGCGTGCGATCGAGATAGCGGCGCGCCCACCAGCGCGCGTTCGGCAGGTCGCTGTCATGGTAGTTGCCGCATTCGGCAGGCGAGGCGCCGGGAACGTCGCCCTCGAAGTCGCGCACGAACTCGTACATACCGCGCACGAGGTCGGCGATATCGGAGGAGGCAAGCCGTCCGAACATCAGCAGGTAAAAGCCCGTGCGACAACCCATGGGGCCGAAATACAGCACGCGCGAGGCCCACTGCTCGTGATTGCGCAGGTAGGTGGCGCCGATGTGCTCGATGGCGTGCATGGGCGCCGTATCCATGACCGGCTCGCGGTTCGGTGCGGTCATGCGCAGGTCGAACGTGGTCACCACGGACCCGGTTTCGGGGTCGGTGTCGACGCGCGACACGTACACGCCCGGCTCGAGGCGCAGGTGGTCGATCGAGAAGCTGGCGATTCGCTCCATACGGACTCCTATCGTAGGGTAAACGCGACCCGCACACGGGCCGCTCGCAGCGTTCGCTTCAATATAGTTTCAGTATAACCTTCACCCACCACCGCGCGCACGAGACCGCAGGCGCGCGGGCGCGCTCGCAGGCGAAGCGGCAGTGAGCGTATAGGGCGCATGCGCGAGAATGCCCGGGCGCGCTCGCAGGCGAAGCGGCGGGCAGCAGCCCTCACGGCCCGATCCGGCTCCCGAACCGAGGCGGCTCCCCGGGCAGGGCGACGTACAGCCGCAGCCCTCACGGCCCGATCAGCTCTCGAAGAGCTCGGAAGCTCGCTCGAGGTGCTCGATGATGGGAATGTGCTGCGGGCAGGCGTCCTCGCATTGGCCGCACTGCACGCACTCGCTCGCCTTGGCTGAAGTGCGCGTCGAGAAGTTGTAGCTCCCCCGCCCCGTTCCCGGGAAGGCCTGCTCCTTGTTGAGCGCCTCCAAAACGCTGGGGATATCGATTTCGGCAGGGCATCCGTCGACACAGTACCTGCACGTCGTGCACGGAATCGAACGGTCGAGGGCAAGCGCTTCCTGAGCGCGCACGATAACCTCGTGCTCGGCTGCCGACAAAGGCATGAACGTACGGTAGCTCTCGATGTTCTGGCGCATCTGCTCGAGCGTCGACATGCCCGAGAGCACGGTGAGCACGCCCTCGAGGCCCCAGACGAAGCGCAGGGCCCACGACACGGGCGACTGGTCGGGGTCGGCCTCCGCGAGGATATCGGCGACCGAGCGCGGAGGGGCGGCGAGCGTGCCGCCGCGCACCGGCTCCATGATCACGACCGGCAGCTCGAAACGCCGCGCCACTTCAAGGCACGCGCGCGACTGCACGGCCTTATCCTCCCAGTCGGCATAGTTCACCTGCAGCTGGACGAACTCCACATCGTCGCGATGAATCTCGAGTACGCGCGCAAGCGCTTCGGCGTTGTCGTGCATCGAGAAGCCCAGATGCTTTATCTTCCCCTGTTCGCGCAGATCGCGTGCCCAATCCCACAAACCGAAGCGATCGAAGAACTCCGTACGCGCGCCGCCCAGGTTATGCAGCAGGTAGTAGTCGAAGTACCCCGCGCCCGTCTTCTCGAGCGATGTGTCGAACAGGGCCTTGGCCTCTTCGGCGTTCTTCGAGCCGAGCCAGGGCGCCACCTTGGTAGCCAGCGTGAAGGAATCGCGCGGATGGCGCTCCACAAGCGCGCGGCGCACGGCGTCCTCAGATTCCCCGTAGGCCCGTGCGGTGTCGAAGTAGGTCAGACCTGCTTCCAAGAACGCGTCGACCATCTGCTCGGTCTGCGCGATATCGATGGAGCCGTCTTCCAGCTTCGGCAGGCGCATCATTCCAAAGCCCAGCTTGGGCGTCGATTCTCCCAGGTACGTCATCGGACCGTTCCTCTCTCGCGTATATCCCCACCCGTACTGTACACCCTTTCGCCGACCGCATCGCCCGACGTTTTCCCAAAGCGCATCTTCCCCGCATCCGAACGGTCTTTCTGTCGATTGCGCCACATGAGCGCTTCGCGGGGCACGACACTGCAGGCAGCGGATAGAATAGCCGAAACGAACCGCGAAGCGGCCCGGCCCGACGAAAGCGAATCGGTTCGGCTCCGCTGCGGATACGGATGCGAACGGGCAGCGTCGACCCGAACGAAACCGGGAGGCGTCTGGAAAGGCGAGGAGCCATGTACGAACTGAAAACCGAGAGCAGCTTCGATTCGGCCCATTTCCTGGCCGACTATTACGGAAAATGCGAGAACCTGCACGGGCACCGCTGGCGTGTCGTGGCCTATATCGGTTGCGACGACCTGCAGCAGGAAGGGACCATGCGCGACATGGTGCTCGACTTCGACGTGTTCAAACGTGCCGTTCGCGAGCTGGCCGACGAGTTCGACCATTGCTTTCTCGTGGAAGAGGGCACGCTCGCTCCCGCAACGATCGCCTGCCTGGAGGCCGAGGGCTTCGAGTTGAAGCTGCTCCCCTTCCGCACGACGGCCGAGAACCTTGCGCGCCATTTCTTCGAACGCCTCGAAGAGCGCGGGCTTCCCGTGACCGCCGTGGAAGTGTACGAAACCCCGAACAACTGCGCAATCTACCGCGCGTAACCTCTGCGCACAAGACGCTGGAATTATGTTCGCCGACCTCGATAAGCTATGGTCTCAAAGACCCGATTGGAATGACCAGAATTCCATCCGGTCTTCTATAAGCCATATCACCATTTGCCGTTAAGATCATTAGGAAAGAAGGTTTGCTCATCTTATCCGTATCGATTTTCCCCGCCAGTTTTTTGAGAGATGCGCAGCCTTCTTCAACCAAACTGTCTCCGCCGAGTTTTATTTCAACCAGCCCGTAAGAACCGTTCCGACGGTGAATGACTGCATCGCACTCCAATCCCGTTTTGTCCCTGTAGTGGTAAACCGAAGCGTCAATGGCATCCGCGTAAACACGGAGATCGCGAACCGCCATTGTTTCGAAAAGCAGGCCCATGGTCTCCAGATCGTTAAAAAGGTCATCTGGACCAATTCCGAGCGCCGCCGCTGCGATAGAAGAATCTGCGTAGTATCTGGTATCCGACGTCCGAATCGCTGTTTTGGAACGCAGGTTCGGGTTCCATGCCTCCATATCTTCGATTACAAATATTTTCTTTAATGCCTTAATATACGTAGCGGCCGTTTTATTGCATGGATCCGGCCCTTCGTTTTCGTTCAAATCGCTCACAATGGTATCGATGGAAACCTGCCCGCCCTGATTCCTGGCATAAGACCGCATAAGACGCCTCGTATAGACATTATCCTTGCGTACGCCATCGACCCGTGAAATATCCTCATAGACAACGGCGTCATAGTAGTCGAAGGCCTGCTGAAGAGCAATATCCTTCGGTATGTCCAAGGCCATAGGCCATCCGCCCCGGCAAATCAGAAAAGCCGCATCTTTCAGGGAGAGCCCCGCTTTCCCTCGAACAGCAGATCCGGGATTTCCAAACAGTGCCCTCAGGCTGACATCGCCGGAGGACTCGCCGGATTCAAACAGGCTCATAGGGCGCATTCGAAGTCGAGCGAATCTTCCCGTCCCCGTATGATGAATCTCGTCCGTTTGCGCTGGAACCGCAGACCCCGTGAGAATATACAGTCCGAACCTTCTCCTGTGATCCACAGAAAACCGTACGGCGTCCCAAAGCTTTGGAGCCAGCTGCCATTCATCGATTAGTCTGGGGGTATCCCCTTCCAGCAAAGCCTCTGGATCCGCATCTGCAAGCATAAGATTCTGGCGCACTCGGCGCGGATCGTCCATATACAGTACACTTGCAGCGGCCTGTTCCGCTGTTGTGGTTTTCCCGCACCACTTAGGCCCTTCCACAAGCACGGCTCCCTTACCGGCAAGCTTCTTTCGCAAGAGGCCATCTGCTATTCTGGCTTTGTATCCTTCCATTCTAAACCCCCTTATCAATGGCGGGGTCATTTTATCTTGGATTCCCTATTCGGTCAAATTTTAATTCCTAATTTGGCTGATTTCTTTTTACTAATATGGCAAATTTGCCAAAGCAGGGTTGGATGCTTACGTTCATCCCATCGCCTTATCAGCATAAACCCAGAAGAACGGCAGAGTAATCTAGAAGAGCGGTATCGTCCTTCCCACGCAGCGAGGACATACGCTGCGCCCGCCTTCGCCCAGCCCTATTCCATAAGAGCGGCGAGCAGCTCCTCTTTGGAATCAGCCATATCGAGATACGTTACGCTGTCGGGCCCGCCTATGTGGATGGCAGCCGCACACGAAGAAGCGATGAACTCATAGTCATGGCTGATGACGAGCACAGTCTTGCCGCCCGCAGCAAGCATCTTGAGACGGAGCGATATTCTAC
>CAUVMU010000032.1:0-10018 GCA_963552775.1 uncultured Eggerthellaceae bacterium
CTACAACCATGCGTTTTTCCAGGTGTGGGATGCGGGTTTCGATACCGTGCTCTCGAGGGGCGTCGATATGCCAGCTCTCACCACGGCCGACGTGGTGGGCGGCTTCGACGCGCTCCATCGGCTCGACGGCGTGCCGGGCGGGGGCATCGTGCTCGCTCCCGACCAGGAGATGGGCGTTTCCATCGTCGGATGGACGTGCGAGACCGACTTCTCGCATACGGGCGTGTTCTACAATCAGGACGGCCTGACGGTGCTGCCCGCCTATATCGGAAAGGCGCGCGAGCGGCAGCTTCCCGCGCTCTACCTGCCGCCCGTGCCCGACGTCGACACCATAACCGATCTTATGCACGCGGTCACGGTGGTCGAGGCGCTGAACTACTGCGCGCCGTTCGACGCCAACACGCCGCCATGGCGCACGGCCGAGGCGCTTGGCCAGATGGGGCTTTCGGAAGTGCGCGTGCCGCCCAACGCCCTGCACGATCCCCGTGAGGACATAGACCGCTGATTTTCCGAGATGACGCAGGTGCTCCCGCTCCGGCGTTCTTGCTCCGGTGCTTTTGCCGCAGGTGCTCCCGCCCATAGCGGTTCCGCCCGCAGGTGCTCCCGTTTGCAGCGCTTTAGAGGTTCGCCTGCGCGCAGCTCTGCGACAGGCTGCGCAGCTCCCAGAACGCTACGGCGCTCGAGGCGGCCACGTTGAGCGAGTCGACGCCATGGAGCATGGGGATGCGCGCGGTGAAGTCGCAGCGTGCGATGGTCGAGACTGCAAGCCCGTCGCCCTCCGTGCCGAATACGAGAGCGAGCTTTTCGCAGCGCTTCAACCGTTCGTCGTCGAGCGGGATCGAGTCGTTTGAAAGCGCGAGCGCGACCGCTGTGAATCCCAGGTCGTGCAAAAGCGGTACGCCGTCGCGGGCCCAGTCGTGCACGTCCGATCCGATGCGCGCCCAGGGAATCTGGAACACGGTACCCATCGACACGCGCACGGCGCGGCGGTAGAGCGGGTCGTAGCAGGCGGGGGAGACGAGCACGGCATCGGCCCCGATGGCGGCGGCCGAGCGGAAGATGGCCCCGACGTTCGTATGGTTGCGGATGTTCTCGAGCACGGCGATGAGCCGCGCGCCGCGCACGGCTTCGGCTACGGTGAGCTCGCGGGGCCTGCAAAACGCGCAGAGCGCCCCGCGCGTCAAGGGGAAGCCTGTGAGCCGTTCGAGCTTAGAGCCGGGGAGCGCGAACAGGGGAGCCTCGG
Organism: uncultured Eggerthellaceae bacterium; assembly: GCA_963552775.1. GTDB lineage: Bacteria > Actinomycetota > Coriobacteriia > Coriobacteriales > Eggerthellaceae > CAUVMU01. The sequence continues at coordinate 1,244 of CAUVMU010000032.1, forward strand.
GCGCGGCTGCCTCGATGCGGGCTATCAAGCTGCCGAGGGAAGCCAGGTGCTCTTCTGCAGTGAGCAGGGATTGCACCTGCATGCCGGCGTCGAGCGCCCGTCCTATCACCTCCGCGGTTTCGGCAATGAACACGCCGCGCTCGGGCTCGATGCGGCTGCGCAGCTGCACGTCGGTCATGCGGGCGAACACGTCGAGCCGCGCGTCGTCGAGGCTTTCGAGATGGTGCAGATGGTACATGAGCGTGCGAGCCCCCTGTGCTCTCTGATCGAATCACAGTTGAACTGCGGATATGTTCCAAGTATACCGCTTGGTGCCCGTTTGGCCGCTACGTTTCGCAACGCGATATACTTTCCCCGAACATGTTTCCGAATGCTCTGGCGCTTGCGCCGCGTACCGAGCAGCTTCGCGCTTTCGAGAGGATGATGTCATGCCTTCCGTTCCCGATACGCCCGAGCAGGATCTTTCGGCCTCGCGCTCGGTTCAGGCCGACGCCAGGCCCCATCCTGCATTCGATTCCTTCGTCGCCACTATCGCCGCCCTGCGCGCTCCCGACGGCTGTCCGTGGGACCGCGAGCAGACCCATGCGAGCATAGCCGACAACCTGATAGAGGAAGCTTACGAGGCGGTCGACACCATCGAGTCCGACGACGTCGTCCATCTGCGCGAAGAGCTCGGCGACGTGCTGCTGCAGGTGGTGCTGCAAAGCCAGATCGCGTCGGATGCCGGCGAGTTCACAATCGACGACGTATGCGCCGACATCGACGCCAAGATAATCCGCCGTCACCCCCATGTTTTCGGAGAGGTCGCAGCCGACAACGCCAACGAGGTGCTCGGTTTGTGGGACCGGGTCAAGCTTGCCGAAAGGAGCGGGGAGGGGCAAGGATCGGCCGATGCGCTTCCGGGTTTGCTCGACGGCGTCCCGAAAAACTTTCCCGCGCTGATGCAGGCGCAGAAGATCTCGCGCAAGGCGGCCTCGACCGGTTTTGAATGGGATGCCCTCGACGATGTATGGGCCCAGGTCCGCGAGGAGGAGTCCGAGTTGCGCGAGGCGTATGCCGTCGCCCCGAAAACCCCCGACGGCAAGATCGTCTTCGACGCCGTGCCTGACGAGCGCTCCCGAGCGGTCGAGGTGGAGTTCGGCGATCTGCTGTTCGCCCTCGTCAATGTGGGGCGACGCATGGGAATCAACTCCGAAGGGGCCCTGCGCGCCTCGTGCGCGAAGTTCCGCGCGCGCTGGGCGCATATCGAGCGTTGCGCACGCGCTTGCGGCGTGCGGGTCGAAGAGCTTTCCCAGCCCGAGCTCGAACGGCTGTGGCAGCAGGCGAAGGAGGCGGAATGAGCGGGTCGAACAGCGCTTTGAACCTATGGACGAGGTGGGATGACATGAGCCGGATAGGGCAGGACACGTTCGCATCCGATATGTCCGCCGTCTTGAGGAAGTACGGGGCGGCCCTGCGCGAGATGGAAGTGCGCTTTCAGATTCTCGACCAGGACCTCGACCTCAAGCGTCACCGCAGTCCTATCCACCATATCGAGTCGCGGGTCAAAAGTCCCAAGAGCGTCTACGAGAAGCTTCTGCGCTACGGCAAGGAGCCTACGGTGCCCAATGCCGAGCGCTTCATCATGGACATTGCGGGGGTCCGTATCATCTGCTCGTACATTCACGACGTGTACGACCTGCTCGACCTACTGAAGCGTCAGGACGACCTCGAGGTTGTCGAGATCAAGAACTACATAGCCAACCCGAAGCCCAACGGCTATCGCAGTCTGCACGTGATCGTGCGCATCCCGGTGTACTTCATGGACAGCAAACAGATGATTCCCGTTGAGGTGCAGCTGCGTACCATCGCCATGGATTTTTGGGCCAGCCTCGAGCACGACTTGAAGTACAAGGCCGTGCGCGAGGTCGAGGGCATCGACTCCTACGATGAGTTGCGCGATTGCAGCCGTATCATCGAGGATGTGGAGGCGCGTATGCAGATTCTCGCCCGCGCGCTTGAGGAGGACGGGCCGAAGGATATCGGCTAGCGCATTGCCGGTAGACGACGTCGACGGGCGGACGTTGTCGGAGCGCTCGCCACCAAGAGCGCGCACGCCAGACTGCGCTCTCGCCTTGGGCAATGAGGCAGCGCGCCGCGACGTGTTCCCGTACGCCAGGCTGCACCCGCGCTTGGAGGCCTTCGGGCTCCCAAGGCGGTGCGTTCGCCGTCGATTCGTGGGCGTTTGCGCTGTTGCACACATGAAATGGTGTCATTTTGGGTCGAAGTGCGCTATGTTGTCTCGGTGCAAGCCGGTCGGCTCGGCGTTCGCGCTGTTTTCGGCCGCGTATGAAAACGATTACGATCGAACAGAAGGGGAGCGTATGAAATTCAAGAAATGGGGTCTGCTGGTCGCCGCAGGCGCGGTTGCAGCCGTGCTGGCGCTGGCCGGGTGCACGTCGTCGCAGGGTGCGTCGAACTCTTCGAGCTCTGCTGCCTCGACCGACGGCGATTACGGCCTGGTCAAGGAAGGCACGCTGACCATCGCCACCTCTCCCGACTTCCCACCGTTCGAGAATATGGAGAACGGTGAGTACGTCGGCCTCGACATCGAGATCGGCAAAGCCGTCGCCGAGAAACTCGGCCTCACGCCCGAGTTCAAGACGCTGCAGTTCGATGCCATCATTCCGGCGATTGCAGGCGGCGGTCAGGCCGATATGGGTATCTCGGGCTTCTCGGTCGATCCCGAACGGGCCAAGCAGGTCGACTTCACGGAGTCGTACTACATCGACGACCAGGCCATCGCCGTCATGAAGGGTTCTTCGGTGACTTCGGGCAACGTGACCGAGGCTCTGAACTCCTCTGACATGGTCATTGCCGTTCAGAGCGGTTCTACGGGCGAGTCCTACGTGCAGGAGAACTTCCCGAATGCGAAGGTCCAGGCGTTCGGCAACTCGACGGATTGCTTCGCCGCCATGCAGTCGGGCAACGCGAATGCGGTGTGCACGAACAAGGCCGTTGTCGAGCAGATGCTGAAAGACGCCTACACCGATGCCGAGGTCGTGAAGGCCGTCGCTACGGGCGAGGAATACGCCGCTGTCATCTCGAAAGACAACCCTGCTCTGACCGCCGCCGTGAACAAGGCGCTCGCCGAGCTCAAATCTGATGGAACCATTGATTCCCTGGTTAAGCAGTATCTGTAAGCGCGTCTACTCGCTATAATGAAACCCTCTTGCCCGCCCTCGCGCGGCAAGGGGGTTTTTCGTTATTCAAGGCCGAACGCGCACCGCCGCAGCTTACGGCAGGTGGCGCGTTTTTCGAGAGCAGGTTGCAATGTTCGTTGCCGAAAAGCGTTCTTCGCGTGCTCTGCTGTGTGCGGTCGCGCTGCTGTGCGCGGTGTTGCTGACAAGCGCATGGGCGACCCCTTCGAGCGCCGAGGCGCTCGAAGTCGCCAAAACCACGGCGCGTCCGAACGGCGACACGGGCAGCGACGTGCTGGGTGGCGTCGAGACGCGCATAACGTTCGAGGCTCAAAGCGCTGCTGACGAGGCCGTCTCGGGCTTCTCGCTGACGCTTCCGGCCGGCACGTCCTACACGCTCGACGGTGCGCGGCTCACCCTGCTCACGGGCGCTGACCTCATGACGCGCGAGAGCATCGACGCGCAGTTCTCATCGAACGGTCAGACGATTTCGGTTTCCTTCCCCGAACCGGCTCAGACCGGCGGGTATTTCCGCATCGAGCTCTACGGTGTGGTTTTCCCTGCTTCGGGCGGAGACATGCAGATCACAGGATCGTACGTGCTCGACGGCAAGCCGGTCGATATCGAGGGCATTCCCTCCATCGCCGTTACGGGTACGTCCCCGGTCGAGCAACTCTCGAACTACCTCGAAGACCAGGAGTGGGTCGAGGCATGGAACTCCAACAAGTTCCTGCTCCTGTTCTTGAATCCGCCCATCCTGGTGTCGAGCTTCCCCGTGGTGTTTAACGGCTTTCTCATGGCGCTCGGTATCGTGGCCGTGGCATTTCCGCTGGCTATTCCCGTAGGCCTCGCGCTCGCGCTCATGCGCATGGCGCGCTTCCGCGTGCTGCGCGGTCTTGCGACCACGTACGTGAACGTCGTGCGCGGTACGCCCATGTTCCTGCAGATCTATATCGCGTTCTTCGGCCTGCCTCTGGCGGGCGTCCAGATTCCGTCGTTCCCTCTCGGCGTTATCGTGCTGTCCATGAACTCGGGCGCCTACTTGTGCGAGATATTTCGCGCGGGCATCCAGTCCATCAGCAAGGGCCAGTTCGAGGCGTCGCGCTCGCTCGGCATGAACGGTGCGCAGACTATGCTGTTCGTCATCATCCCGCAGACCGTGCGCCGCGTGCTTCCCACCATGACCAACGAGTTCATCCTGCTGTACAAGGACACGTCGCTGCTCGCTGCCGTCGGCGTTATGGAAGTGGTCATGTACGCCAAGACCATCGTCGCTTCGACGGGATCTATCACCCCCTACATTGTGGCGGCTTGCTTCTATCTGGTCGTGACGCTGCCCTTGGCCAAGTTCGTGGGCATGCTCGAGCGCAGGCTCGCCGGCAACGACACCGGGTCGTCCTCGAAGCGCGACAAAGGCCAGCGTAAGGTCGACCGTCTTGCCGCAAAGCGCGCTAAGCAGGAGGGCTTCATCGACCGCAAGCTCGAGGAGCGCCCCGATGCGCCTGTGAACGGCGTCGATGTTTCCCCCGAGCGTTTTTCGAGCATGTAGGGCGTGGGGGCGATCATGAAAAGGCGGTCGGATTCGGCGCGAACGCGCCGCAGCTATGCGCGGGAGCATATTCTCGCCTGCGCGCTGGACGAGTTTCTTGAGAAGGGCTTTTCCGGAGCGTCGCTGCGCGCGATTGCGGCAAGGGCCGCTGTGACGACCGGCGCTATCTACGGTTACTTTTCCAGCAAGGCCGACCTATTCGATGCGCTCGTGGTCCCTGCGGCCGACGAACTGCTGCGGCTGTTCCACGATGCGAACGACCGCTTCTACGAGTTTCCCGTCGAGCAGCAGGATTTCGACTGCATGTGCCAGTTCAGCGATTCGGTCCGTATCGATATGCTCGACTTCGTGTACGCCAACCGCGATGCGTTCCTGCTCGTGTACTGCAAATCGGCGGGTACGTCGTGGGAGCGCTACCTTGACCGGTTCGCCGAGATCGAGAGTGCCAGTACGCTGCGCTATGCCCGTATGCTGCGCGAGCGGGGCGATCGCGTGCGCGACGTCGATTCGGTGATGGCGGACATGCTGTCCAAAATGTATTTTCGCAGCTGCTTTGAGATCCTCATGGAGGGCCTGCCCCGCGCCGAGGCGCGCGAGCGCATGGACGACCTCTCGCGCTTCTTCCAGTCCGGATACGAGGCGCTTATAATCCCGCCCGAGGAAGAGGCGTCCGAGGATTAGGCGCTTTCTTGTCGACGGAGCCGGGACCGGCGGCGTCCGATATGGCGGCGTCCGATATGGCGGCGGTCGAATCGTCGGCTGAGCGCGAATAGCCGCCTTTTTCGTCTTTCGGCGGAACAACCCTCAGAGGCGCCTCTTTCTGCGCGCTCGGTTTCGTAGAACCGGGTCTTTCTGCCTAAAGACCGCAGCTTTGGCAATTGCGCCTCGTTTATAACAATGTTACAATTTGAAAAGTAAGTTTTAGATAACCAAAGGAGCATGTGTATCGAGGAGATGTATAGCTTGAAGACCTGCGATTTCGTGAGATTTTAAGAAGAGGTAGTCTATGAGCAAGAAAAGTTACGAGAAGAACGGGGCGATGCCTGCAAAGGCGCCTGCCGCGTCGTCCGGCGCGAAACCCAATCCAGTCGCGTTGCTTCTGACCTGGTCGGAAGAGAACAGGAAGTGGTACGCGCTTTCCGTCCTCCTCGCCGTTATCGGGGTTGCCGGCAGCATCGTTCCGTACTACGCCGCCGGCTCTATGGTGAACGGCGTGCTTGCAAAAGAGCACGATTTCGCCTTCTACCTGGGATGGTGCGGGGTCGCGGCTGCGGGGTACGCCTTTTTTCTCGTGTTCCACAACGCTTCGACGGCCATCTCGCATCGGGCGACGTTCTCGACGATCAGCAAGATTCGCCGCCGTTTGGCCGAGAAGCTTACGCACGTGCCGATGGGGTACGTGCTCGATACCCCGTCGGGCAAGTTGAAGAACATCATGGTCGAAAAAGCGGACAGCATCGAGACCACGCTCGCACATGCCGTACCCGAAATGTCGTCGAACCTGGTCGTTCCCGTGGCGGTGATCGTGTTCCTGTTCGTGCTCGATTGGCGTATGGCGCTCGTCTCCCTGATAACGCTGCCGATCGGCGGGCTGTGCTTCATGGGCATGACCCGCGACTATGCCAAAATGTTCGGCGAGTACGTGGCCGCGACCGAGGCTATGAACGCCACGGCGGTCGAGTACGTCGACGGTATCGAGGTTATCAAGGCGTTCGGCCAATCCGCTTCGTCGTACGAGAAGTTCTCGAAGGCCGTGCACCGTGCGGCGCATTCGGCTATCGACTGGATGCACCGCGTGCAGATATACCAGGACGGAGGTCTGTCCATCTGGCCTGCGACGCTTGTGGCGGTCCTGCCGGTCGGATGCTTCTTCGTGATGGAGGGCACGCTCGATCCGGCGACGTTCGTACTCGTGGCGGTGCTTTCGCTCGGTATCTTCCCTCCGCTGTACGCGGCGATGACGTTCATGGACTCGCTCGCGCAGATCGGCACCGTCGTCGCGCACATATCCGAAGTGCTCGACCAGCCCGAGCAGCGGCGCGCTGACGTTCCCGCCGCCACCTCCGGCACGCGTATCGAGCTTTCCGACGTGCGCTTCTCGTACGGCAGCGAAGAAGTGATACGCGGGGTCGATTTGACCATCGAGCCAGGCCAGGTGACGGCGCTTGTAGGGCCGTCCGGATCGGGCAAGTCGACGCTCGCACGCCTTATCGCCGGGTTCTGGGATGCCGATGCAGGCGAAGTGCGCATCGGCGGCGTCTCGATCAACGACATGACGCCCGAGCAGAGCGCTTCGTCCATCGCGTACGTGACGCAAGACAGCTACCTGTTCGACGACACGGTCATAAACAACATCCGTCGAGGCCGTCCCGGTGCAAGCGACGAGGAGGTCGTGGCCGTCGCGAAAGCGAGCGGGTGCGACGAGTTCATCCGCACGCTCGAGCACGGCTACGATACTCAGGCGGGGGGAGCGGGCGGCCATCTGTCGGGCGGCGAGCGCCAGCGCGTCGCCATAGCGCGTGCGATGCTCAAGGATGCGCCCATCGTGATCCTCGACGAGGCGACGGCCTATACCGACCCCGAGAACGAGGCGGTCATCGAAGCGGCTGTCGGCAAGCTCGTGGCGGGCCGGACGCTCATCGTTATCGCCCATCGCCTCTCCACCGTGGTCGATGCCGACAAGATTGTCGTGGTGAATGACGGGCGCATTGAGGCTTCGGGCACACATACCCAGCTCATGGAATCGTGTCCGCTTTACGCCGGGATGTACCGCGCGCACGTCGACGCCAAAGACGTGGCGTAACAGGAGGCCTGTATGTTGCAAACGTTTAAAAAGTACTTCGAGTTCGGCGGCAGTTTCGCCCCGTACCTGCGCCGGGGCATGGCATGGTCCGTGCTGAACTCGTTTTTCGAGGCGTGGCAGATGATGGCCTTCGCCGTCGTCCTGTTCGCTCTTGCCGATGGCACGCTGTCGGAATCGACCATAGCCGCATCGCTGGGCATCATGCTGGCGAGCATCGCGGGCAGCTTCATCGCGGCCCACTTCAAAAGCGAGCGGTTCTGCTTCGGGAACTACTCGATGGTGGGCGAGAAGCGTACGGCTATCGGGGATCGCATGCGCTACCTGCCCATGGGGTATTTCAATGAGAACAGCCTGGGTGCTCTGACGTCCACGATGACGAACACGCTCGACGACGTGCAGAACGCGGGCGGCATCGTGTACATGAGCGTCATATCGGGCCTGGTGTTCTCGAGCATCATGACGCTGATGCTCATCCTCTTCGATTGGCGCATCGGCTTGCTCTGCGTGGTGACGACCGTGGTGTTCCTGCTGATAAACCGCGTGATGCAGAAGAACGCGCGCAAGATCTCGAACGAGCGCGTCGCCGCCCAGAACGCCCTGGTGGGCGCTGTGCTCGAGTACGTGCAGGGCATGAGCGTCGTACGCGCCTTCTCGCTTGTCGGCGATGCGGAAAAGCGGCTTTCCGGGGCTATCGACGAGTGCGAGCGCATGAACGTGGGCATCGAGTTCAAGCTCTTGCGCTACGGCATCGCCCAGGTGTTCGTCACGAAGACGGCGAGCGTTGCGATGTGCCTCATGGCGACGGCGCTGTGGGTCGGTGGAAGTATGTCGGCGGGGACGTGCCTGGTCGCCATCGTCGCCTCTTTCATGGTGTTTACCAAGCTCGAGCTGACGGGACTGTACTCGAGCCTGCTCCGCCAGATCGATATTCAAATGACCAGGGTCAACAACCTTATCGCCACACCCGCTTTGCCCGAGGGCTCCCATACGGGCGCACCCGCGTCTGCGGGGCTCGACATCTCCGTGCACGATGTCGTGTTCGCCTACGGCGATCGCACCGTCATCGACCACGTATCGCTTGAGATTCCCGCGAGAAGCACCTGCGCGATCGTGGGGCCGTCGGGCTGGGGAAAGTCCAAGCTTTGCAACCTGATAGCCCGATTCTGGGATGTGCGCGAGGGTTGGTTCGCGGTCGGCGGGGTGGACGTTCGCGACATCTCCTGTGACAGACTGCTTTCAAACTT
>CAUVMU010000033.1:0-9948 GCA_963552775.1 uncultured Eggerthellaceae bacterium
GGCGAGTTCGTCGCCGAGGTGTTCGCTGCGCTCGAAGAGCGCGCGGCGCACTCGGGTGCACTGCAGCCGGGGGGCCTTCCGCATGCGGACGCCGTGCATGCGCTCTTCGCTGTGCTCGGCCTCGTATGGCGCGAGGAGGGCGGAGGGCGTCAGTACCCACGTGCGAACAAGGCTTCGACGGTGCTCGACGTGCTGCGCGCAGCAGCCGCCGCTTACGGCGTGCGCACGGTGTGCGACGTGCGCATCGATGCGGTCGAACCCCCGCGCTCGCCAGAGGGGCGCTTCACGCTGCGCACAAGCGACGGGGCATTCGAGCGCGTCGATGCGGTCGTCGTCGCGTGCGGCGGGCGCGCAGCGGACTCGATCGAACTGCCCGGTTGCCGTCTTCTGCGCACGCGCCCCGTGCTCGGGCCCCTGCGGACGAAGGAGAAGCTCGTACGCGAGCTCGACAACATCCGCGTGCGCTGCGCGGTCTCGCTCATGCGCTCACAGGACGGCGCGCGCGGCAAGGCGGGCGTGTGCGTGGCCCGCGAGCGCGGCGAGCTTATGTTCCGCAAATCCGGGGTTTCGGGCTTCTTCGTGTTCAACCTGTCGCGTTTCGCCTGGCCAGGCGACGTGCTCTCCAACGATATGCTGCCGAGCGAGGCTGAAGCCGACGCACGCGGCTTCATGTGCCGGCGCGCTTACGCCCATGCGGAGCGCTTCGGTCGCGTGACGTGCGACGATGTTCTGCGCGGGCTGGTGCTGCCCCCGGTCGCCCACGTGCTCGTCCGCTCGTGCGGCCTTGCGCTTGCGGATTCGTGCGACGATGCGGCGTGCGCGCTGCTCGCGGACGCGCTCGGAGGCTTCTCGCTCACGGTCGAGGGCATCGGCGATGCGGGGTTGTGCCAGGTGCGTCGCGGGGGTTTTTCCGTGGAGGACTTCGATGCGACGACGCTCGAATCGCGTTCGGTTCCAGGGCTGTACGCGGCGGGCGAGGCGCTCGATGTGGACGCCCCGTGCGGCGGCTACAACCTGCACTGGGCTTGGGCGAGCGGCATGCTTGCGGGCATCGGTGCCGCAGCTCGTTGGGAAGGCAGCGCGCGATGATCGAGGTTGCAAACGTCCGCATCTCGCTCGACTGGGGGCTGCCCGTCTGCGGCAAGCCCGTCAAGCGCGCCCTCTCGCGCGCCCTCGGCGTGAAACCAGCTGATATCGGCCGTGTTGACCTGCTCAAACGCAGCGTCGATGCCCGCAAGAAGAACGACGTGCACTTCGTGGCCTCCTTTGCGGTCGAGCTGGCCGACTCGGCGCTCGAGCGCCTGTTGCTTGCGGGGGAGGCGCGTTTCGCACGTGGGGTGAAGGTTTCCTCCTTCTCGCCGTACCGACCGCTCGTCATCGAGCGCATTCCGACGGCGAACGATGCGTCGCGCGCAGGTGCCAAGCGCCCCCTCGTGGTCGGCGCAGGCCCTGCGGGCCTGTTCGCGGCCTTGTACCTCGCTCGTGCGGGATTGCGCCCCCTCGTGGTCGAGCGCGGAGGCGACGTGGATGCGCGCCTGGCGGCGGTTGCGGCTTTCGACGGCGGCGGTGACCTTGACATCGTTACGAACATCCAATTCGGAGAAGGCGGTGCGGGCACGTTCTCCGACGGCAAGCTGACCACGGGAACCAAGAGCCCCTTCGCACGCCACGTGCTGCAGTGGTTCGTGGACGCGGGCGCGCCCGAGGAGATTCTGTGGCAGGCGAAGCCCCACATGGGGACGGACCGCCTGGTCGAGGTGGTCCGCTCGCTGCGCGAAGCGGTGATCGCGGCTGGTGGGGAGGTGCGGTTCCTCACGCAGCTCGTCGACCTTGAGCTTGCGGGCGGGCGCCTTGTCGGTGCGATGCTGCACGATGCGGTGACGGGGGCGCTCGAGCGGGTGGAGGCGTGCAGGCTCGTGCTCGCGTGCGGGCATTCGGCGCGCGATACGTTCGAGCTGATGAAACGGGTCGGCGCGCACATGGAGCGCAAGGCCTTTTCCGTGGGCGTGCGCATCGAGCACCCGCAGGCCGTCATCGACCGGGCTCGGTACGGCCGGGCGGCGGGGCATCCCGCCCTCGGAGCGGCCGACTACAAGCTGGTGGTTCACCTTCCGAGCGGCCGCAACGTGTACACATTCTGCATGTGCCCCGGCGGGGAAGTAGTGTGCGCGGCGAGCGAAGCCGGCGGGGTCGTGGTCAACGGGATGAGCCGATTTGCGCGTGCGAACCGAAATGCCAACAGCGCCCTGCTCGTGGCCGTGGGCAGCGATGACTTCGAAGGGGAGGATGCGCTTGCCGGCGTTGAGTTCCAACGCCGCATCGAGCAGGCGGCCTATCGCGCGGCTCTCCGCGCAGGCGGAAACGCCTACCAGGCGCCGGCCCAGACGGTGGGCGATTTCCTGGCGGGGAGAACGGGTCGGCCCTCCCGCACGGTCGCTCCCTCGTATGCGCGCGGTGTTGTGTGGTGCGACCTACGTGAATGCCTGCCGTCGTTCGTAACCGATGCGCTTGCCGAGGCGTTCCCCGTACTCGATCGGAAGCTGTCGGGGTTCGCGTCGGCCGATGCGGTCATGACGGGCGTGGAGACGCGCAGCTCGAGCCCGGTGCGCATCGTGCGCGACGAGTCGTTTCAGGCGATCGTCGGGGCGTCCGAGAGCCCGATTTCGTCTGCGGCGGCGTCGGGGAGCGCGCAGGGGAGCGGCATCTATCCGTGCGGCGAGGGGCCCGGTTACGCGGGCGGCATCATGAGTTCGGCGGTCGATGGACTGCGCACGGCGTGCGCCCTTGTCGAGCAGGCGCGTGCTGAGAGCGCGCGGTAGCGAGACGAAAGGACGATTCTTTGATGCGCGAATGCAGCCTGCAGGAAGCGGTCGCGGTCCTCAAAGAGGGTCGTGCGGCGGTGTTTCCCACCGAGACGGTGTACGGCCTGGGCGTTTCTGTCGCCGCAGCGGAGACGCCCGACGTGCTGTTCGAGCTGAAGGGGCGCCCGCGCGCGAAACCCATCGCCTGGTTGGTGGGGAGCGTGTCCGACCTGGAAATATACGGGCGCGACGTACCTGTGTACGCCCGCGCTCTCGCGGATGCGTTCTGGCCCGGCCCTCTCACGCTCATCGTGAGGGCTTCGGACGCGGTTCCGCCGGCGTTCCGCTCGCAGACGGGGGGTATCGGATTGCGCATGCCCGACTCTGCCGACGCGCTCGCGCTCGTGCGCGCGCTCGGCTCTCCTGTGGCTACGACCTCGGCGAATCTTGCCGGAGCGCCCGCCCCTGCATCGGCGGCCGAGCTCGACTGCGCGCTTACGGAGCGCGTCGGAGCCATCGTGCGGGGCCCTGAGCCTGCGCGCGTGGGGGTCGCCTCGACCGTGCTCGACTGCACGGGGGCGAGACCGCTGTTCGTGAGGGAGGGCTCCGTCACCCCGGCCGACGTCGACGCGGTTCTTGCCACGCTGGCAAGCGCGCCTCCCGCCTCCGGTTGGAAAAACGCTTCGGCCCCCGACGGGCCGTCGGCGAGCATCGTTTCGGCCTCCGATGGGGTACCGGCGAACATCGCGTCGGCCTCTGCGGGGGTGTCGGGGACACGTTGAGAGGAGCCCGTATGGCAGGTACGCTTCGAACCGTTCCGCTCGGTTTCGCCGGGAACGACGGGACGACCCGGATAAAAGCCCTCATGTGGACATCCGATGCGCTCGACGACCGCATCGGCGCAGGTGCGGTCGCTCCTCAAGGCATCATCCACCTCGTGCACGGCATGGCCGAGCATATCGAGCGCTACGACGAGCTGGCGCACTTCTTCGTGGAGCACGGCTATGTCGTGTGCGGCGCGGATATGGCGGGGCACGGGGAGAGCGTCGCCTCTCCGTCCGATAGGGGGTGCCTGCCGTCGTACGGCGGCGCGGACATCCTGGTCGAAGACGTGCACGCGCTGCGCGAGCTCGTTTCTTCCCGCTTTCCCCGCACGACCCCGTACGTGCTGTTCGGGCATTCGATGGGGAGCTTCATCGTGCGCGCTTACCTGGCGCGCTACGGGGTGGGGCTCGCGGCGGCCGTTGCGTGCGGCACGGGCAATCCCTCCCGCGCCCTCTCGCTGTTCGGTCGCACGGTTGCCCGGGTGATTTCACAGGTCAAGGGACCGTCGTACCTCAGTTCGTTTTTGGATGCCCAGGTAGTGGGCGCATACTCGTCGGCTATCGAGGACGCGCGGACCCCGATCGACTGGCTCTCGACCGATCCCGACGTCGTCGACGCCTACCTGGCCGACGAGCTCTGCGGTTTTCGCTTCTCTGCCGGCGGTTATGCGACGCTGACCGACCTGACGCTGCGGACGGCCTCTCCCGCGTGCGCCGCTGCGGTTCCAAAGGATCTCCCGGTTCTGTTCATCGCGGGCGGTCAGGACCCGATTGGCGAATGCGGTCGCGGCGTCGAGGCTGCGGCGAACCTGCTGCGGTGCGCGGGCGTTGCGCGCGTGGACGTGAAACTGTATCCGGACATGCGCCATGAAATCCATAACGAACCGGGACGCGCCGAGGTGTTCGGCGACGTGCTCGCCTGGATCGAGGGGGTGCTTTCATGAAGAAGCGCTACGTCGTCTCGCTCGACGAGGGTACGACGTCGGCCCGTGCGGTCCTCATCGACGCGCAGGGGAAGGTGGCGGGCTCGGCGCAGCGTGTCTTCCCCCAGCATTACCCGCATCCCGGTTGGGTGGAGCACAGTCCGCGCGATATACTGTCCGCCCAGTTGGGGGCATTGACCGAGCTGCTCGTTTCGCGCGGTTTGGGCTCGGACGACCTCGATTCCCTAGGCATTACGAACCAGCGCGAGACGACCGTGGTGTGGAACCGTGAGACGGGCGATCCGGTGTGCAACGCCATCGTATGGTAGTGTCGTCGCACGGCGCCCCTCATCGATTCCCTCTGCGGCGACCCCGACGTTGCGCGGGCCGTTACGGCCAAGACGGGGCTCGTTCCCGACGCGTACTTCTCGGCGAGCAAGATCAGGTGGATCTTGGACAGCGTGCCCGGCGTCCGTCGCGACGCCGAGGCGGGCAAACTCGCGTTCGGTACCATCGACTCGTGGCTGATATGGACGCTCACGGGCGGCGCGGTGCACGCGACCGACGTGACGAACGCGAGCCGCACCCTGCTGTTCGACATACACGACATGCGCTGGGATCCGTGGTTGTGCGAGCTGTTCGACGTGCCGATGAGCATGCTGCCCGAGGTGCGGCCCTCATCGGGGGTCTTCGGCGCGACGGCCGCGTCGGCGGGCGTTGTCGGCGGTGTTCCCATCTGCGGCGTTGCGGGCGACCAGCAATCGGCGCTGTTCGGCCAGTGCTGCTTTAAGGCGGGCCAAGCCAAGAACACGTACGGGACGGGATGCTTTTTGCTCATGCATACGGGGGGTGCGGCCAGCACATCGCGTCACGGGCTGCTCACCACCGTGGTTGCGAGCGCCCCGCAGGTAGCGCATCCGGAATACGCTCTCGAGGGCAGCGTGTTCATGGGCGGGGCGCTCATGCAGTGGCTGCGCGACGAGCTGGGGCTCGTGGCCGACCTGCGCGAGGCCGAGCGGCTTGCGCGCAGCGTGGCGAGCACGGAGGGCGTGTTCGTGGTGCCGGCGTTCACGGGTCTCGGCGCGCCGTACTGGGACGCCGACGCGCGCGGGGCCATACTGGGGCTTACGCGCGGCACGACGCGCGCGCATATCGTGCGGGCAGCGCTGGAATCGCTTGCGTACCAGGTGTACGACCTGGTGGAGGCCATGCAAGCCGATGCGGGCATGCCGTTGAGCGTGCTCAACGTCGATGGCGGGGCTTCGGCCAACGACTTCCTCATGCAATTCCAAAGCGATGTGCTGCGCACGCTGTTGCGCCGGCCGGACAACATAGAGACCACGGCGCTCGGCGCGGCGTATCTCGCGGGTCTGACGACCGGGTTCTGGGATTCGACTGATGCGCTGCTCGGACTGCGTGCCGGCGACGCGGTATACACGCCCGACATGGAGGATGAGCGTCATGCCGCGCTGCTCGACGGGTGGAGGCGCGCCGTCGCTCGGACGTTCTCGACGCTTTAGCTGCGATTTGACGGCACGGCGGCCCCGGCAGCGGCGCCTCAGGTCCGCGTCGCGCCCCGGCATCTGCTGGTGCGCCCGCGCCCCTTGCGGAGCGTTTGGTGAAAATCGGCGACGTGCCGTGCACGCGCTGCTCGTGCGCGTACTATAGTCTCGTTGTGCAACGGTGGGCCATCGAGAAACGAGGCGCTGGAACATGAAGATCAGCATCGCAAGCGATCATGCGGGCTTCGACGAGAAGGAGCTGCTGAAATCGCATTTGATCGCAGCCGGTCACGAGGTGGTCGACCGCGGCCCGGGAGATGATGCGCGGGTCGATTACCCTGACTTCGCGCAGCTCGTTGCAGCCGACGTCGCGCAGGGCGCCGCCGAACGCGGAGTGCTCGTGTGCGGAACCGGCATTGGCATGGCCATTGCGGCCAACAAGTTGCCGGGCATTCGCGCGGCGAACGTCACGTCGGCCGAGTTCGCAGCTTTGGCGCGCGAACACAACGACGCGAACGTCGTCGCCGTTTCGGGCCGATTCGTCAGCAATGAGGTGAACCGCGCTATCGTCGACGCCTTCCTGACGACGGAGTTCGGCGGCGGACGGCATGCAGGGCGTGTGGAGAAGATCGCGGCGCTCGAGCGCTAGAGCCCGCCCTCCTGCGGCGCCGCGCCGGAGAGCAGGCGTCTCCAGCGGGTGGGGCGCCTGTTGGAACGAAGGTAAGAACGCGGCCACAGCGTTGGATGTGGCGTACTGCTTCGAGGAGACCCTATGGCACTTGACCACGTTTTGAAAGAAGACCCCCAGATCGCGGATGCGCTTCGTCAGGAGCTCGACCGTCAGCGCACTACGATCGAGCTCATCGCGTCGGAGAATATCGTTTCCCCCGCCGTTATGGAGGCGATGGGGTCGGTTCTGACCAACAAGTACGCGGAGGGTTATCCGGGCAAGCGCTACTACGGAGGCTGCGAGAAGGTCGACATCGTCGAGACCATCGCAATCGAGCGCGCGAAGCAGCTGTTCGGCGCCGAGTTTGCCAACGTGCAGTCCCATTCGGGCGCCCAGGCCAACTACGCGGCGTACGCGGCCGTCGTCAAGCCCGGCGACACGGTGCTCGGCATGAGCCTCGACAACGGGGGGCATCTGACGCACGGTTCGCCGGCCAACTTCTCCGGGAAGCTGTACAACGTTATCCCCTACGGTCTCAACGAGGACGAGGTCATCGACTACGACGAGATGGAGCGCCTTGCTAAAGAGCACCGCCCGCAGGTCATCGTCGGCGGGGCTTCGGCTTACCCGCGCACAATCGACTTCGCGCGCATGGCGGATATCGCGCACGAGGTGGGCGCGTACTTCATCGTCGACATGGCGCATATCGCCGGCCTTGTGGCCACGGGCGCGCATCCGAGCCCCGTGCCCTACGCCGACATCGTGACCACGACCACGCACAAGACCCTGCGCGGCCCGCGCGGCGGCCTCATCCTCACCAACGACGAGGCACTGGCCAAGAAAGTGAACAGCGCCGTGTTCCCCGGGACGCAGGGCGGCCCGCTCATGCACGTCATCGCGGGCAAGGCCGTGGCTTTCGGTGAGGCGCTCGCGCCTTCTTTCGCCGACTACATCGACAACGTTGTGGCGAACTGCGCCGAGCTGGGTCGGGGTATGACCGAGGGCGGGCTGCGCCTCGTATCGGGCGGCACGGACAACCACCTGTGCCTCGTGGACCTCACGGCGGCCGACGTGACCGGCAAGGATGCCGAGAAGCTGCTCGAGACGGTGGGTCTTACGGTGAACAAGAACTCCATCCCCAACGAGCAGCGCTCCCCGTTCGTCACGAGCGGCATCCGCGTGGGCACGGCCGCCGGCACGACGCGCGGGTTCACGCGCGAGGAGTTCGGGCGTATCGGTTCCTATATCGCCGCGACGGTGTTCAATGCCGGTGACGACGCGGCTCTGGCGGACATCAAGGAGCAGGTGGACGCTCTGATAGCCGCCCATCCGCTCTACGCCGAACTGCAGTACTAGCATCGAAGCGCCCGCCTGTCCGCATGCGGGCGTTCAGCCCTGCTCGGATGGATTGCGGGGCGCGGCGGGTCGCGCGGCCCCCGCGCCCGATGTGGCGGAAAGAAACGAGGTTGAGCAATGAGCCAAGTCGAGAAGTACGGCCTGCGCGTGACGCTGGTCGATCACCCCATGGTGCAGCACAAGCTTTCCCTCCTGCGCTCGGCGGACACCCCGTCCAAGCAGTTCAGAGAATTGGTGCGCGAGCTGGCGCTGTTCGAGGGCTATGAGGCCACGCGCGATCTGCCGCTGACCGACGTGCAGGTGACAACGCCTATCTGCGCCACCACCTGCAAGGCGGTCGAGGGCAAGAAGCTGGCCATCGTTCCCATCCTGCGCGCGGGGCTCGGCATGGTCGAGGGCCTGCTTGAGCTCATGCCCGCCGCCAAGGTGGGGCATTTGGGCATGTACCGCGACGAGGCGACCCACGAGCCCCACGAGTACTACGCCAAGATGCCCGAGGATATCGCCGCGCGCGACGTCATCATCGTCGACCCCATGCTCGCCACGGGCGGGTCGGCTACGGCGGCCATCGCGTACCTGCGCAGCTGCGGCGTGAAGTCGATTAAGCTCGCCGTGCTCGTGGCGGCGCCCGTCGGGCTGGAAACGGTTCTGGCGGCCGATTCCGACGTGCATGTGTTCACCTGCGCCATTGACGAGCGTCTGAATGAGAGCGCCTACATCGTGCCCGGCCTCGGCGACGCGGGCGACCGCATTTTCGGCACGAAGTAGGAACGAGGACGCATGTCGGCGATATTGCCGTTCGACCTCGAGGGCGATGCCGGCATGTCGTACGACATCGGGGGGACGTGAGAAGGAAGACGTATGTCATTGGATACCCGCCCGTCGTGGGACGAGTACTTCATGAAGCTGGCCGACGAGGTGTGCACGCGCACGACCTGCATTCGGCGTGCGGTCGGGGCCGTCATCGTGAAGGACCACCGTATTCTGGCTACGGGTTACAACGGCGTGCCCACGGGCATGAAACACTGTGCCGAGGTCGGGTGCCTGCGCGAGCAGCTCGGCATTCCCTCGGGGCAGCGGCAGGAAATCTGCCGCGGCCTGCATGCCGAGCAGAACGCCATCATCCAGGCGGCGCGCTACGGCATCGACATACGCGGCGCTTCGATCTACATTACGACGCAACCGTGCGTGACCTGCGCCAAGATGCTCATCAATGCCGGTATCGTCGAAATCGTCTACAAGAATCCGTATCCCGACGAGCTGTCCATGTCCATGCTCGACGAAGCGGGCATGCACTACCGGGTGTTCGCCAGCAGCGGCGTGCAGGAGTAGGGCGCGCGGGCATGAGCGGCGCGGCCGCGCAGGCCGAAGCCCGCTCCCGCCGCGCGCCTTGTGTGCAAATTCGGTTTTCGGCTCCGTTCGCACCGAAAAACGGCGGGAATCGGCGGTCAAGATGTGTACGAACCGTCGCTTTCCGCTATGATACGTACGGTTTGTCCGAGCGCGCGAGAGCGACGCTTGCAGGAGAAAGTGGGACATGGTCATAGCGATTGGTGCGGGGGTTTTGGCAGGCGTGGCGGGGTTTCTGCCGTTGCTTGCAGGCCAACGGTTGGCGCGACGGGCCACTCCTACGAGCAATCTGGGGTTTCTTGGGGCGTTGCTGCTCGGGGTGCTCGTTTCGTTCGTCGTTCTTGCCGCGGCTTCGGTCATCTGCATCGTCGCGTTCCGTGCTGTGGTGCTGCCGTTCGTCCTAGCCGAGTTTTTCGCGCTTATCGGCTCGGCGGCGGTTTACGGCGCGGCAAGGCTTGTTCGCACGTAGTGGGAAGGGAAGTTTCGTGAATCCATTAGACCTGGTCAGCCATCACGTACCGG
>CAUVMU010000034.1:0-9908 GCA_963552775.1 uncultured Eggerthellaceae bacterium
GAAGAACTTCGAGGAGGCTGTGGCTGCGGGCACGCTGTCCGATGACGATCTCGAACGTCTGCGCTACATCCAGCGCGCGGCCGCCTTCTACTGGAACTCCGCGTTCGCCGAGAACTCCGAGGGTATGCACAACCCCGATCTGTACACCCACGTGCTCGACCGGGCCGAAATGTTCCTTGACGAGGGCGATGGCCTGCTCGGCGTCGAGTCTTCCGCCGACAAGTTCGTGAGCGAGTACGATCCGAGCAAGGACTACACGTTCTCGCAGACGCCCGAAGAGTACTACGCCACGCACAAGCAGCAGTAGGCGAAGAGGTTGATGACCATGGCTGACGAAAAGAAACCCGTCGAAGGGGCGAAGGCTCCGAAGAAGAAGATGGCGGGCGCGACGAAGGGCATCATCACCGCCTGCGTGGTCGCCGTGGTGGCGGCTGCGGGATTCGGGTTCTGGCAGTGGCATGAAACGCCGCAGTTCTGTGCGGCCATCTGCCACAACATGGACCAGTACCTCGAAACGTACCTGCAGGAGGAAGGTGTAACGGGCGTCGACAAATACGGCAACGTCGTGTCCGATACCACCGCGATGCTCTCCACGCGTCACCGCGAGACCATGACCACGGCCAAACCCGAGATTCGCTGCATGGGGTGCCATCATCCCGTGATGGCCGAGCAGGTGAGCGAGGCGATGTCCTATATCAGCGGCAACTACTACGACCCGTTGACCGAGCGCGTGGGCGAGGACCTCACGCACTGGGAGGGTACGCAGGGCACGCAGTTCTGCGTGAACGAGGCATGTCACGCCTACCTGCGCGGATCCGACGGTCTGGTCGACCGCAGCAAGCTTGAAGACGCGACCGTGCGCCTCGAGTTCAACCCGCATTCCCAGCATCACGGTATTGAGCTTCAGTGCACCGAATGCCATAAGGGGCATCGCGCAAGCGTGCTCGTGTGCACCGGATGCCACGAGCACGACAACGTCGCATTGCCCTCCGGCTGGGTGACGTACGACCAGGGCGAGCAGATCATCGCGCAGGCGTACGGCGGCAACAATATGCTGGCGGCGAAGGCCTCCTAGCGAGGTTCAAGGCTGCAGCTTCCTGCGATTCGCGCGACCGGAGGAGAACGCGACCGCGGGGGAATGAGGTCGGAGGAGAACGCGACCGCGGGGGAACGCAGTTGCAGGAGAACGCGGGGCCCGGAAGGCTTGCCTTTCGGGCCCCGCATGTTTTTCGGTGTGCGCAAACTCACTGTCGCCTGCGATAAGCGCGCAACCGTCACTGCCTTTTCACTGAAGCATCGACTAAACTCCGAGGGCATGGCCAGTCGAACGGAAGGTGTGGGTGGCGTTGAGGGCGTCGAATATCCTAGCCGGTTTCGCCGTTGCCGTTCTGGCGGCTGAGGGGGCTTTTTTCGCAGTACGGGGGGATACGGGGCTTCTGCGCCCTCCCGGAGCCCAAGGCGAGGCTGATTTTTCATCGAGATGCGTTAAATGCGGGAAGTGCGTACAGTCGTGTCCCTATCAGGTCCTGCATCCAGCGGGAATCGAGGCGGGCGCGCTGGTCGGCTCTCCGGTCGTCGATGCGCGCGCTCAGGCATGCCGTCTATGCGAGGACTTCCCGTGCGTGGCGTCGTGTCCGACCGGGGCGCTGCGCGATGTGAGCGCTCGCGAGGATGTGCGCATGGGCGTAGCCGTTATCGATGAGGAGCGCTGCCTGTCATTCCAGGGCATGCGCTGCGAGGTGTGCTACCGCGCCTGTCCGCTCATCGACAGTGCCCTCACCATCGATTACCGCATGCGGGAGAACGACGACATCCACTCCGTGTTCGCGCCGGTCGTGCATGAGGACGCATGCGTCGGCTGCGGTTTATGCGTCGAGCGTTGCGTCGTCGACGACCCGCCGGCGGTGCGCATCGTCGCGGATTCCGACCGCGAGCGGGATTGACGGCTTTTCAGTCGCTCGACCAAATGCTGAGGCGTTCTGCTCCCAGGGGAAGGGAGCGTGCGTCGAGCGGGAAAGAGACGGGTTAAGGAAGCGTTCAGGGGAATGAGGAGGAACCACATGGAATTGACTCGGAGAACGTTCGTGAAGACGACCGCGATTGCGCTTGCGAGCGCTGCGGCGGCTGGGACGGCGTCGACGCTCGCAGGTTGCGCAGGCAAGCCCGCATCGCTGTCGGCAGCGACCGAGACCCATCTGGCGGTCTGCCGCTTCTGCGGATGCGGCTGCGGCGTTCTGTGCGAATCGCGCGATGGGAAGCTCATATCGGTCACGGGCGACCCGAACAACAAGTCGAACCGCGGCTTGAACTGCATCAAGGGCTACTACCTCGCTAAAGTGCTCTACGGCGAGGACCGCTTGACCACGCCGCTCATCCGCGATGATTCCTCGACGAAGGGCGATAAGGGCGGCTTGCGCGAGGCCACATGGGCCGAAGCGCTCGATCTCGTTTCGACGAAGCTGCGTGAGACGTGGAAAAAGGACAAGTCGCGTTTGGCGTTCTGGGGTTCGGGGCAGCAGCCCATCGTCGAAGGCTACTGCACGGCGAAATTCTGGAAGGCCGGCCTGCTGTCGAACAACATCGATCCGAACGCGCGTCTGTGCATGGCGAGCGCCGTTGTGGGCTTCATGAACGTGTTCCAGACCGATGAGCCCGCCGGGTGCTACACGGACATCGACGAGGCTGATGTGTTCGTCACCTGGGGCGCGAATATGGCGGAAGCGCATCCCATGCTCTATTCGCGCTTGACGGCCCGCAAGCTTTCCGGCGAGGGCGTGCGCCATTACGATCTGGGCACGATGCGCACGCGCACGTCCGCGACCGCCGATAAGGTGCTCATATTCAAACCGAACACCGACCTCGCCATCGCGAACTGCATTGCGAACTACCTGGTGGAAAACGAGCTCTACGATAAGCAGTTCGTCGAAGACCACCTGAAGTTCAAGCAAGGGTCCGAGAACATCGGGAACGCGACCGACGATGGCTACGATGCGAGCGATGTGGGGAAGACGGTCGGCGACACGACGCCGATCACGTTCGAAGAGTACGCCGAGCGCCTGTCGACCTATACGTTCGAGTACACTTCCGAGCTTTCGGGCGTGCCCGAGACCGACTTGAGGGAGCTTGCGGCCGTGTTCGCTGAGCCCGAAACGCGCATTCTGTCGCTTTGGACCATGGGCGTGAACCAGCACAACCGCGGCACATGGATGAACCATAATATTTACAACATCCACCTGCTCACAGGCAAGATCGCCCAGCCGGGCAACGGTCCGTTCTCGCTCACGGGCCAGCCGAGCGCCTGCGGTACGGCGCGTGAGGTAGGCACGTTCTCGCATCGTTTGCCCGCCGACCTCGTGGTTGCCAACGAGTCGCACCGCCGCTACACCGAAGCGGTCTGGAACCTGCCCGAAGGCTATCTCGACGAGATCAAGGTTCAGGGCTTCCACACGGTCAAGATATTCCGCGAGCTCTCGAAGGGCAACATCGACTTCCTCTGGACGGCGCACAACAACTGGGCCGTTTCCATGCCGAACCTCACGCGTTTTCTGGGGCTTGGCGACAAGAAGGGCATCATAGACGCGTTCATCGTGGTCAGCGAGGTGTACCCGACGCTTTCGACGCGCTATGCCGACGTTGTGCTGCCCGCTGCCATGTGGGTCGAGCGCGAGGGCCAGTTCGGGAACGCCGAGCGTCGCACGGCCGTGTTCGAGAAGGCCGCAACGCCTCCTGGCGAGGCGAAATGGGACCTTTGGATGCTCATGGAGGTCGCCAAGCGCGTGCTCGACGGCGAGCAGATCGACGGTGCCGATGCGTTCGACACGCTGTTCGGCGCCTGGTACGACAAGGATGCGGCCGAGTTCAAGGGCGACGATCGCGAAACGAACCGGGCTATCTGGGAGGAGTACCGCACGTTCTCGAATCCGTCGCTCAACGAGCGCGCAGCTGCTATCAACGAAGCGGCGAAGCTGAAGATGGAGGCCAAGCAGCTCGCCCCCTACGACCTCTATATCGAGAACCACGGCCTGACCTGGCCGGTACGCGAGGTGAACGGGGAGTGGCTTCCCACGATGTGGCGCTTCTGCGACGGTAAGCAAGAAGACGGTTTCGACGAGGTGGGCATCGCTCAGTACGGTGCGCAGGGCCTCGCCTCGGGGGTCAGCTTCTACAAGAGCGCCGACCGTAGGCCCTCCGTCGTGTTCAGGCCCTATGAGCCTCCGGCGGAAACGCCCGATGCGGATTACCCGTTCTACTTCTGCACGGGCCGTCTGCTCGAGCACTGGCACACCGGCTCCATGACCCGGCGCGTGTCCGAGCTCGACCGCGCGCTGCCCGAGGCGCTGCTCGACATGAACAAGCAGGATTGCACGAAGCTCGGCATCGCCGATGGCGACAAGGTCAAGGTGACGTCGCGTTTCGGCTCCTTCGAGATCAAGGTCTCCACGGCCGGGCGCACCGAGCCGCCCGAGGGTACGGTGTTCGCTCCGTTCTTTGCGGAGGAGACCCTGGTCAACCTTGCGGTGCAGGATACGTACTGCCCGCTCTCGAAGGAGCCCGACTTCAAGAAGACCTGCGTTTCGATTGCAAAGGTCGAAGGATAATGGCCGCCCGGCAACGGCTCGCGCCGCTCTGCGCGGCCCTCGTGTTCGCGGCTCTGTCCGCCTGCGCGCTCGGGTGCGCCCCTGGACAGGGCGGGGCTTCGAGCGCGGCCGTCGATGACGGGCCGCGCGGTGCGGTCCCGCTCATGCCCGCAAGCCACGAAGGGCGCTTCGACGATTTGGGCGCGCCGGGTTGCTACGGGTGCCACGGTTCCAGCGAGCAAGCCAACCCCCTGCTCGCCACGGCGCCGGCGCTGCCCGAGGACCATTACGCGGACGGAACGTCGGCGAGCAGGGAGATTAATCCCGTGCGAGCGCAGTGCAACACGTGCCATGGGCAGGGATAGGGGAGGACATGGTCATTTCGAGCCTGGTGGTCGAAACGCTGCCCGACAAGACGGTCGAGGCCGCTTCGGCGCTCGCCGAAATCGAGGGCGTGGAGGTTCATGAGCTGAACGGATCGAAGGCGGTCGTGACCATCGAGGCCGAAACGGTGGGGGCCTCGCATGCGATAGCCGCTTCGTTCACGGGTGTCGAGGGCGTGCTCAACGTGAACCTCGTGTATGTGAACTTCGAGGATGATCCGAGTCTGACAGGAAGGTCGACCCGATGAGCGCGTCAGAAACCAAGGCGAAGGGGGCGCGTCGGCCCGGCCGTTGGACGCTTGTGCGCCATACGGTGCAGGTGCTCGTGTTCGCCCTGTTCGCGATTCCGATGGTCGCGGTCGGCTGGAACCTGTTCGGCCGCTACGAGGGTGGTGACGATGCGCTGCCCGTGCCGTTTGACCTCGTGTTCGCCGGCAGCTTGTCGTCGTCGCATATCGGCGACGTGAACCTGCTCGACCCCTTCGCTGCGTTGCAGGTGATGTGCGCTTCGCGCGCGTTCGACCCGACATGGCTCGTTATGGCGCTGCCCGTCGTGGTCGTGTACGGCCTTGTGCGCGCTCGGGCGTTCTGCGGATGGGTGTGTCCCGTGAACCTGTTGCTCGAGATCGTGGACGCCCTGCGCGTAAAGTTCGGCCTGCGCGTGCGCGAGCGGGTCGTGCCCCGGCATGCGAAACTCGGTGTCGCTGCAGCGGTCCTGGTGCTTTCGGCGCTCGTCGGCATCCCCGTGTTCGAGGCGGTAAGCCCCATCAGCGCGCTGAACAAGGGGCTTGTGTTCGGCAGCGTCGCAGGAGCCGTCACGCTGGTGCTTATCGTGGCGGCGGAGCTGTTCTGGGGGCATCGGGTGTGGTGCCGGGCGCTCTGCCCGCTCGGCGGATTCTACGAGGCGCTCGGTCGCGTTGGATTGGCGCGGGTGCGCATCGACCACGACGCTTGCACGAAATGCGGGTCCTGCTTGCGCGCGTGCCTGGCAGACCCGGTTATCTTGGAGCCGGTCGTATCCGGTACGGAGACGGTCGTGCGGGCGGGAGACTGCATGGCCTGCGGGGCGTGCGTCGACGTCTGCCCCGAACGCGCGCTGCGGCTTACCGTCGAGCGGGGAGGTGCCCGCACGGGGGATGAAAGCGACGGGACGCCTTCGGTACGAGGAGGATTGCATTATGAGGGAGAACGATAAGGAGCAGGTCGCCCGACCTGCGGCTGCGCGCGCTGCGGTGACGGACGATGCGGCTGCGGGCTCGGCGCCCAAGCGCCGGTCGCGCAATAAGGCGATTATGATCGTTACGGCGATCGTCGTGGTCGCCGCGCTCGGCTCCGCCTTCTGGGTGTGGCACAACACGCCGGGGTTCTGCAACGCCGTGTGCCATTCGCCCATGGACCCGGCTCTGGCGACCTACGGGGGATCGTCGGGGCAGGAGGGCGTGGACAAGTGGGGCAACGTCGTTCCCGATGCGGGGTCGCTTTTGTGCGTGTCGCATAAGGAATCAGCGGATGCCACGTGTTTGACCTGCCACATTCCCACGATGGAGGAGCAGATCGGCGAAGTGGTGAAGTGGACGACCGGCGACTACTACTTCCCGCTCGAGGAGCGCTCGCTCGAGGAGCTGAACGCCTACGGCCAGCGCGAGCGCGCCGAGGGACTCTGCCTGAACGAGTCGTGTCACAACATGGATTGCGACGATCTGGCGCGGGCCACGTCGATGCTCGTGCGCAACCCGCACGAGACCGTCGAGGGGCATCCGGCATTTGCGTGCAGCGATTGCCACAAGGCGCATCGCGAGTCCGTGAACGCCTGCTCGGGATGCCACGCCGACGCGGTCATCCCCGACGGCTGGCTGACGGTGGCCGAAGGGTTGGAGAAGCGCCCGGGAGCGTAGGTCCGCGGGGTGCAAGCCAGTCGGGCGGGCAGGCAGTGCAAGTTGCGTACCGTGTGCTCCGGCCTTGGATTTCACGCGGCCGGCCACGTGGCGGGCAGGCAATGCAAGTTGCGTACCGTGTACCCATGTACTGCAACGTAGGTACCGACATAGCCGGCGGGCAGGCAGTGCAAGTTGCGTACCGTGTGCTCCCGCTTGCGGCCGAGGGGCGGAAGCGGGGCTACTCGGCGCTTTCCGCAGCGGTCTTCTCGGCGGCGTCCTTCAGGCGGCAGGCGACCTCGATTTGCTCGATGATGCCGTCGAGCTTGCCGTCGACGTCGTATTCCTCGACCTTGCCCTCATCGCACAGGCGTGCGAAGACGGGGTCGATGGGCAGCGTGGCGTATGCGGGAATCTGGTAGCGCTTGGCCACGAACTTGCCCTGGGGCTCGCCGAAGATATGGTGCTTTTTGCCGCAATCGTCGCACTTGAAGTAGGCCATGTTCTCCACAAGGCCGAGCACCGACACGTTCATGTCGTGCGCGAGGTTCACGGCCTTGCCCACGATCATGGTGACGAGCTCCTGCGGAGCGGACACGGTGACGATGCCTTCGAGCGGGAAGGACTGCATGACGGTCAGGAACACGTCGGAGGTTCCCGGAGGCATGTCGACGAACAGGTAGTCGATATCTTCCCAGTTCGTTTCGTCCCAGAACTGCTTCAGCAGGCCGGTGATGACCGGGCCGCGCCACGCGACCGGCATGTCGTCCTGCGGGAGCATGAGGTTCACGGACATGACCTTGATGCCGCTGTTCGTAACGCCGGGGTTGATGCCGTCGCTGTCGGCGGACAAGCGTCCGGTCATGCCGAAGGTCTTGGGGATGGAAGGGCCGGTAATGTCGGCGTCGAGGATGCCCACCTTGGCGCCCTTGCGGTTCATCTCGCTGGCAAGTAAGCTGGTGACCAGCGATTTTCCGACACCGCCCTTACCGGACACCACGCCGATGACGTGCTTGACGTTCGCGCGCGCAACGGGCTTGGGCGCCGCGTCCTCCGTGCGCGAACCGCATCCTTCAACACCGCAGCTGCTGCAACCGCCGCCGCAATCAAGACTCTGATTTGTCATGACCCCTCTTTTCTGCTTGCTTCTCTCTGCGAGAGACGCCCGGAGCCGTGCGGTGGGCGCGCTCGTCTAAAACATTGAGCATGATAGCATATGTCCTTGTCGACGGGTGCTTTTTCGACGGTGGGCGCTCAGGCCGTCAACAAGCCGTTGAGTGTTAGCTTCAGGTTCGTGCGTGCGGGATGCCAGTTCTCGCGCTTTACGCTGGTGCCGTGCGCACGTCTTTGCACGGCATTGCAGGGGCCGACGGATGCGCCCGATGCGAACTCGTGTGCCGTACAGGTATCGATTCGTCCTGCCGATTACTAGACGATGTCCTATAATAAGACGGTAGCGCGCCGCTCTTCGGTCGGCGCCGCCGTCTGCGAGTGAAGGAGCCGAGCGCATGCTGTTCGCCAACATAGGTATTCTCGATGAGAACTTCGACTATCGACCCGACTGCTGGGTGGGCGTACGGGACGGGCGTATCGGATACATCGGGGGCGCGGCTCCCGATTCCGCCCTTGCCGATGTGTTCGGCGAGGTGTACGACGGTCGCGGCAGGCTGCTCATGCCCGCGCTGTACAACGCGCACGCGCACGCGCCCATGACGCTTCTGCGCGGATACGCCGAGAACCTGCCGTTGCAGTCGTGGCTCAACGACGCCGTGTGGCCGTTCGAAGCGAAGATGACCGCCGAGGACAACTACTGGGCTACGGTGCTCGCCTGCATCGAGATGGCGCGCTACGGCTGCGTGGGCTTCTCGGACATGTACTATCACACTGCCGAGCGTGCTCGCGCCGTCGTCGAAGCGGGCATGAAGGCGAACCTGTGCGAGGGCATTCTAGCGTTCGAGCCCAAGCCGTTCTCCGAATACCCCGCCTGCGAGCTTACCGAGTGCCTGATAGACGAACTGCACGGCTCCGACGAAGGTCGCATCCTCATCGATATGTGCATCCATGCCGAATATACTTCCAACCCGGTTACGGTTGCAGGCATTGCCGCTTTGGCCAAGGAGCGCGGTGTGCGCCTGCACGTCCACGTGTCCGAGACGCGCGCAGAGCACGAGGAGTGCCGCGACCGTCACGACGGCCTGACGCCGACGCGCTATTTCGACAGCCTCGGTGTGTTCGACGTGCCGGTGATCGCCGCCCACTGCGTGTGGGTCGACGAGGACGACATCGCGCTGCTCGCCGAGCGGGGCGCCTCGGTCGTGCACAACCCCGCATCGAACATGAAGCTCGCGAGCGGTTTCGCGCCCGTGCCCCGCATGCTCGACGCGGGGGTGAGCGTGTGTTTGGGCACCGACGGCATGGCTTCGAACAACAACCATGATCTGTTCCAGGATATGTACCTTATGGCGATGCTCTCGAAGGGGCATGAGGGCGACTCGTCGGTCGTCACGCCCAAGCAGACGCTGTACGCGGCGACGCGCGCCGGCGCGCTCGCTCAGGGGCGCGACGACTGCGGCCTGGTCAAAGAGGGGTTCAAGGCCGATTTGTGCGTGCTCGACGTTTCGGGACCGTCGTGGACGCCCCTGACCGATGCGCTCACGAACGTGGTGTACGCGGGTCACGGCGCCGACGTGGTGCTCACGATGTGCGACGGGCGCACGGTGTATCGCGACGGGGTGTGGCCCGGCGTGGACGTGGAGCGTGCGAAGAGCGAGGTCTCCGCACGTACGGAGCGCATCCGGGCCGAACTGCGCGTGTAGGGAGTCAGCCGTCCACGTGCCATGTGGTTCGGCATGAGTTCTTCCGCCGCCGGTACTTTCCCCTCGCTCGGGCGAGAGGTTTCAGGTCTGCCCCGTCGACCGCGCAGTCCTGCCACCTCGCGAAATACTTTCCCTTCGCTCGCTCGGGCGAGAGGTTTCAGGTGTCTGTCCGTAGCCGGAGGCGAGAGGTCAGAAGTAAGCGGTGAGCGACTCGGGTCCGGGCGAGCGGGTCGGGTTCGGACGAGCGGCCAGCGGCTC